>JBPCOO010000253.1:0-5493 GCA_051000155.1 Solirubrobacterales bacterium
TGAGCGCGGCGGAGACGTCGACTCCGTAGCGGGCGTTCGGCTCGGCGGTCGGGAAGGGGATGTGGGTGCGGGCGTAACGGCGCATCAGCGCGACCATCGGCTCCGGCACCTCCTCCAGCAAGCTCTCGGGGATGCCGGAGGGCACCGGAACCCCGAGCGCGTCGCGGTAGAGCCCACCGTCCTCGGCCGCGATCCAGCGCTCGGTGCCGGCGATGCGAACGCTGACGATCCGCCGCTCGGCCTCCAGCTTTCCCAGCATCGACTCCGCCGAGTAGCCCTCGGCCACGCGGTCTGCTGCCTCCTCGGCGGTGAGGTCGCCGAGCCGGCGGAGGATCTGTTGAAGGTGGTCGCGATCGCTGGCCTTGGCCTCGTCGACCAGGTGCTGGAGCGAGGCCTGGACGTCGTCCAGCGCCGCCGGGTCGATCAGCTCGCGCAGCTCCTCCTGTCCCAGCAGCTCGCGGAGGAGGTCGCGGTCGAGCGCCAGCGCCGCCGCGCGCCGCTCGGCGTTGGGCGTGTCCCCCTCGTACATGTAGGTGGCGACGTAGTCGAACAGCAGCGAGGAGGCGAACGGGGAAGCGCTCTGGGTCTCGACCTCGACCAGGGTGATCCGCCGCGAGCCGATGTCGCGCAGGATCTCCGCCAGCGCCGGCAGGTCGAGCACGTCGCGGAGGACCTCCCGATAGGTCTCCAGGGTGACCGGGAAGCGGGGGAAGTCCTTGGCGACCTCGAGCAGGGACTGCGATTTCAGCCGCTGCTGCCAGAGGGGGGTGCGCTTGCCCGGGTAGGCCCTGGGGATCAGCAGTGACCGAGAGGCGGCCTCGCGGAAGTGGGCGCCGAACAGGGCCGAGCCGCCGAGCTCGGCGACGACCAGGTCCTCGATCTCGTCGGGGTCGAGGGTGACCAGCTCCGGAGAGGGAGCCTCGTCCGCGTCTGGGAGGTGGACGACGATGCCGTCGTCGGACCAGATCGCGTCGGCCTCCAACTCATATTCATCGCGAATCCGCGCCGCCAGGGCGAGACCCCAAGCGGCGTGGACGCGGCCACCGAACGGACTCAGCACGCACAGGCGCCAGTCGCCGATCTCGTCGCGGAAGCGCTCGACCACGATCGTCTCATCGGAGGGCACGACCTTGGTCGCCGCCTGCTGCTCCCGCAGGTAGGCGACCAGGTTCTCGGCGGCGAGCTTGTCGAGGTCGTAGCTCTTAGCCAGCTCGGCCGGGTCGGCGTTGACCGCCTCGCGGCTGAACTCGCCGATCGCCCGCCCCAGCTCGACCGGTCGACCGATTCCCTCCCCCCGCCAGAAGGGGACCGCACCGGGCACCCCGGGTGCGGGGGTGACGATTACCCGGTCGCGGGTGATCTCCTCGATCCGCCAGCTCGATGCTCCCAGCAGGAAGACCTGGCCCGAGCGGGCCTCATAGACCATCTCCTCATCGAGTTCGCCAACCCGGCGACCGTCGGGCAGATGGACGCCGTACAGGCCGCGATCGGGAATCGTGCCCGCATTGGTGACCGCGAGCTGGCGGGCGCCCTTGCGACCGCGAACGGTGCCGGCGGTCCGGTCCCAGACGATCCGCGGCCGCAGCTCGGAGAAGCGCTCGGAGGGATAACGCCCATCGAGCATGTCCAGGACGTTCTCGAGCTGCTCGCGGGAGAGCTCTTCATAGGGCTCGGCGGATCTGACGATCCGCTCAATCTCATCGACCTCGATCTCGATCTCCGGGTCGGCGCAGATACTGACCAGGTGCTGGGCGAGCACGTCGAGCGGGTTGCGGGGGATCACCGTCTCCTCGATCTCGCCGGTGCGCATCCGCTTGGCGACCACCGCGCACTCGAGCAGATCGGAGCGGAACTTGGGGAAGATCCGTCCCTTCGAGACCGCTCCCAGCTCGTGGCCGGCGCGCCCGACCCTTTGCATCCCGCGGGCGACCGACTTCGGCGATTCGATCTGGATCACCAGGTTGACCGCGCCCATGTCGATCCCCAGCTCGAGGGAGGATGTGGCGACCAGGCAGGGGAGCGAGCCCGACTTCAGCATCTCCTCGACAACGGTCCGCTCCTCGTGAGCGAGCGAGTCGTGGTGGGCGCGGGCGATCTCGACGAAGGGAGCGTCGCCCTCGGGGTCGGCGGCCGCCTGCTCGGTGGCGACCATCTCGTTCAGGCGCTTGGCCATCCGCTCGGCGCCACGCCGGTTGTTGACGAAGATGATCGTTGAGGTGTGCTCGCGGACCAGCCGAAGGAGCTCGGGGTAGATCGCGGGCCAGATCGAGTTCGAGGTTGGGGAGTCCCCCGGCATCGGGCCCGGGAGCGTCTCTGGAGCGGGTCCTGTCAGCGGGGTATCCCCCTCACCTGCGACACCGGCATTTCTCGGTGAGGGGGAGCCCTCCCCGCTGCCACCCGCTCCCAAACCGTCCTGGACATCCAGTTCCTCCCCCCCGGTTGGTTGAGCTAGGGCGGGGTCGTTCGCGGGCAGCTCCAGAGGGCCGTCCGCTCCGCCCATCCCCGGGCTATTGGGGTTGTAGGCGGGGGCGCCAGGGTCGGCCATGTCCTCGACCGGGACGACGATCTGGAGGTCCATCTGCTTGCGGACCCCCGCATCGACGATCTCGCACTCCCGGCCAGGGCCGACCAGGAACTTGGCGATCCGCTCGAGCGGGCGCTGGGTCGCGGAGAGGCCGATGCGCTGGATGGGCCGGCGTTCGGCGTCGGGATCGAACAACTTCTCCTGCAGGTCGTCGGGCGGGTTCTGGACGTGGTGGTCGAGCCGCTCGAGCGTCAACGCCATGTGAGCGCCGCGCTTGGTCGGCGCGACCGCATGGATCTCGTCGACAATCAAGGAGTTGACGTCGACCAGGATCTCCTTCGCCCGCGAGGTCAGCATCAGATACAGCGACTCGGGGGTGGTGATGAGGATGTCGGGTGGGTTGCGAAGCATCCTCTGCCGCTCCTTCTGCGGGGTATCCCCGGTGCGCAGTCCGATGGTGATGTCCGCACCAATGCCCGCCAGCGGCGCCCGCAGGTTGCGCTCGACGTCGTAGGAGAGCGCCTTCAGCGGCGAGACGTAGACGAGCTGGACGCCGGTCCCGAGGCGCTCGGGCCGGGAGGCGATCGCATCGATCCCCCAGAGGAAGGCGGCCAGCGTCTTGCCCGAGCCGGTCGGAGCGCAGATCAGCGTGCTGGCGCCCGAGGCGATCTTTGGCCATCCGGCGATCTGCGCCGGCGTCGGTCCCTCGAACGAGCGCTCGAACCATCCCCGCGTAGCCGCGCTGAACGCCGCCAGAGGGTCCGTTTGTTGGGTGGGCTTCGCCTTTGTAGCCAAGCCACCGATCATACGCCGGGGTGAGGCTCGGCTTGAACTGCAGCGTTCCAAATATTGGCAATAGTGGAACTCTCCGGGTAAGGCTTCGTCGATGGGCTTCGTCGACCGCAAGCTGGCACAGCTCCACCGACTCGATCGACTGCATCGAATGCGGACTCTCGAGGAGATCGCTCCGAGCGTTTAGCGCAAGCCCTCTACGCTCGCCGCGAGCCCGTTCGGCTCAGCGCGCCCATCAGGCGTCGCGAGACCTCGGGGGCGTGACGGGCGAGGGCCAGCCCCAACCGATCGCCCGGGCGATGCGCACGCGAGTTGTCGATCGGCTCGCTCTCCTCGTCGCCGTTGTCGCACGCCGTGTAGAGATGCCACCGGTCCGGCACCCCCTTCAGCTCATGCTCTCCGCGGTCGGCGAACTTGATGGCGGAGCCGACGACCAGGTCCTTGACCGTCGAGGAGACAACCACCTCTCCGGGCCCACCGAGGGCGCCGATCCGGGCCCCGATGTGCACTGCCAGTCCGGCAATGTCATCCCCCATCAGCTCGCACTCGCCGGTGTGTATGCCCGCCCGTATCTGGATCCCGAGCGCCGCCAGGGCGGTGGTCAGCTCGCGGGCGCAGTTGACCGCTCTCGCCGGACCGTCGAAGGTCGCCAGGTAGCCGTCGCCGGTGCTCTTGATCGGTTGGCCCCGCGCGGCCAGCACGTGCTCGCGGGTGAGCTCGTTGTGCGTGGTCAGCAGCTCCCTCCAGGTCCTGTCGCCGAGCTCCGAGGCACGCCTGGTGGACTCGACGATGTCGGTGAACAGCACCGTCGCCAGGGCGCGTTCGACCACGCCGGAGGAACGCGTGCCGGTGACGAACTCCTCGATCTCTCCCAGGAGGGAGGCGGCGTCCCCGTAGAACGGCGTGTGGTCGGCTCCCTCGAGCTCCACGAATCGCCCGTTTTGCAGCTGCCCGGCCATCCAGCGGGCGCTTTCCACCGGGAACATGTCGCCCCGACGGTGGAGGACGAGCGCGGGGACGCGAACGTGAGGCAGCACGGCAGAAACATCGGTCTGGTCGAGGGCGGCGATCAACGCCCGAGCCATCCCGGGGCTCGCGGCGGCCCGCTCGTAGGCCCCGGACGCCATTCTCCGACCGGGCTCGTGCGCGACGCTGGGCGCAAAGTAGTTGACGATGTTCCCCTCGCCCCAGTGGTCGATCACGTCTCGGAGGAACCGCTCGCCCAGTAGCGCGGCACCGTTCGGAAAGCTCCCGTAGATGATCAGGCCCTGGGTCCGTTCCGGGTAAGTTGCCGCGAACAGCGTCGACATCGGCCCGCCTTCCGAGTAGCCCAACAGGGTCGCCCGCTCGCTGCCGGCTGCATCCATGACGGCGTGGACGTCTTCCATCCGCTCCTCAAGCGTCGGGATGCCGGGCGCCGGATCGGAGAGCCCGGTACCGCGCTTGTCGAGCCGGATCAGCCGGCAGAACGACCCGAGCTGCTCGAGAAATGCCGCGAACTGGGGCTCGGCCCAGTCCATCTCAAGGTGGGAGACGAAGCCGGGCACGACCACGAGGTCAGGGCCCTCACCGGTCACCTGGTACGCGATGTTGACCCCATCGTTCAGTGCATAGTGCGTACTTACCGGCATGCGAGTCAGGGTATCCAACGGCGTCCCGGTCTAGGAGCCGGAGTCGCCGCTGGGCCCTAGCGACCTCGCCGCCTCATCCTTCGCCAAATGTGACAGAGCGGTTCATGCGGGAGCCTGGCGACTGAGCTCGGCGGGAGCGGGCTCGCGCAGACAACCCGACGCGGGCATCAATTCGGGCATCAATCTGAGCGCAAGTGGAGACGACCGGCGTCAGCTCGAACCGCTTGAACCAGGCGTACCAGGCGTCAAGGCAACCCCCGCCTTCGATCTCATAACCCGGAGGTCGTAGGTCGGGCCGACCCTCTCCCCTCACCCCACCTCCGCGTAGAGCAGATGCACGCGTTCGTCCTCGTCGATGACGTAGAAGGGACGGCCGAGGGGGTCGAGGGCGATGCCTTCGACCCGGTTGCAGCCGGGGAACTCGCGGACCAGCTCGGTCGCCAGGGCCCCCTGGCGACGGCGGGCCGGAATCTCGAAGTGGTGATGGGCGGAGCGGGAGACGCCGGCTTCAGGGTGGTGCTCGATGAGGACGCTGCCCTTGTCGAC
>JBPCOO010000318.1:0-6762 GCA_051000155.1 Solirubrobacterales bacterium
CCGGTCGTCCTGGACGAGGAGCACTGCCGGGCGATCGCGGCCTCGGGCGAGGCCCGGATCGACGTCAACGAGCTCACCGTCACCTACGCGGAGGGGGTGGTGCCGTTCGAGATCGAGGAGGAGATCCACCAGCGCCTGCTCGCGGGCAACGACGAGATCGACATGACCATGAAACGAGGAGACGAGATCGACGCCTTCGAGGCCGATCGCGACGCCTTTGCGGGGCGGCCGACCACCGAGCTGGCGGGGGCCTGATGGCGTGAGCACCCACTGGGAGGCAGTCGACTATGACCGGGTCTCTAGTCCGCAGCGGAGCTGGGCGGAGCAGATCTTCGCCCGGATGGAGCTGCGCGGCGACGAACGCATTCTCGACGCCGGCTGTGGCAGCGGCCGGATCACCGGCAAATTGGCGGCGATGGTCCCGGACGGCGAGGTCGTCGGGGTCGATTCCTCCGAGGAAATGATCGCCCTGGCGCGGGAGCGGTTCCCCGACCTCGACCTCCGCTTGGGGGACCTGCTCGAGCTCACTGACGAGGACGGGTTCGACCTCGTCTTCTCCAACGCCGTCTTCCACTGGATCAGTGACCATGAGCGCCTGTTCGAGGTACTGGCGCGGGCGCTGCGACCCGGAGGCCGAATCGAGGCTCAATGCGGCGGCTACGGCAATGTGGCGCGGATTAAGGCGATCATCGAGGCGCTGACCGGGGACGCCCGCTTCGCCGAGCACCTGGCGGGATTGACGGTCGATTGGAACTTCGCCCGCCCCGCCGACACCGAGCGCCACCTCGACCGCGCCGGCTTCAGCCGGGCGCGCGCCTGGCTCGAGCAGGCTCCCGTGGCTCCGCCGGAGCCGCGCGCCTACCTGGAGACGGTCTGTCTGCGCCAGCCGCTGGACCTGCTCCCCGAGGGCCTACACGCGGCCTTCGTCGATGCGGTGATGGCGAGGACGGGAAGACGGCCGATGCTCGACTACGTTCGGCTGAACATCTCGGCCCAGAAGGCGTAGGACCGGTATAGGTTCGCTCCGGGGCCGACGGCTTCGCGTGGCCTACTCCCCGAGCTGCTCGAGCTGGTCCCGCAGCCCCTCCGCATTGTCCAGTGAGTCCTGGGCGCCGTTCGCGCCCAGCTGGCAGAGCTCGAGCAGTTGATCCCTCTGCTCACCGCCGACGTCTGAATCCTCGATCCCCTGCTGGCACTGCTCGATCGCCTGGTCGATCTGCTCGGGGGCATCCTCGAGCGCCTGATCGGCCCCTTCGAGGGCCTCCTCGGCTCTCTGGGGATTGGTGATCTCCGAGGGATCAACCGTCGGGGTATCGCCGCCCTCGTCCCCGCCGCAACCGGCGGCGATCAACCCGGCGGCCAAGATTGCCGTCAACGCTACGCGTGCCGTGCCAATCATCATCGAGGTGCTCCTTTGTGGGTTGGCGGGACCGGGAGCCGACTCTATCGGCTCGCCCGAGACGATCAAAGACCCGCCGCCCGGGTCGCTCGAAATCAGTGATCTACACTGCCGCGCGTGGCCGCCCAAACCATTTACCTGCTGCCGGGGGACGGCATCGGCCCCGAGATTGTTGTCGCCGCTCGTCGGCTGCTTGAGCGGATCGATGGCGAGCTGGTATTCGAGCAGGGCCTGATCGGTGGCGCTTCCATCGATGAGCACGGCACGGCGCTGACCAAGGAGACGCTCGAGGCGGCGAGGCGCTGCGACGCAATCCTGCTCGGTGCGGTGGGAGGGCCGAAGTGGGATAGCACCGCCGCCGATGCGGTCCGCCCGGAGCAGGGCTTGCTCGACCTCCGCAAGGGTTTGGGCCTCTACGCCAACCTCCGCCCGGTGAAGCCGATCGGGGCGCTGATCGACGCCAGCCCGCTGCGGCCGGAGGTGATCGAGGGCACCGACTTGCTGGTCGTCCGCGAGCTCACCGGCGGGATCTACTTCGGCGAGAAGGAGCGCGGGTCCAACCACGCCAGCGACCAGTGCCTCTACACCACCACCGAGATCGAGCGGATCTGCGAGGTCGCCTTCGATGCGGCCCGCCGCCGGGCCGCCGATGGTTCTCCGGGCCGCGTCACCTCCGTCGACAAGGCCAACGTGCTCGAGACTTCGCGCCTTTGGCGGGAGGTGGTCAGCGGGATGGCCGCCGAGGCCACCGACGTCGAGCTCGACCACCTCCTGGTCGATAACGCCGCGATGCAGCTCGTCTCCGATCCCGCCCGCTTCGATGTGATCGTCACCGAGAACATGTTCGGCGACATCTTGAGCGACGAGTCGGCGATGCTCACCGGTTCGCTCGGCATGCTGCCCTCCGCCAGCCTCGGCGGTGAGGGCCCCGGGGTGTTCGAGCCGGTCCACGGCTCCGCGCCCGACATCGCCGGCACCGGCGTCGCCAACCCGCTGGCGACCTTCCTTTCAGCCGCGATGCTGTTGCGCGACGGTCTCGACCGGGGGGCCGACGCCGACCGGGTCGAGACGGCGGTCGAGGGAGTGCTCGACGACGGCCTGCGCACCGCCGACCTCGCATCGGCCGGTGAGGAGTCGGTCGGTACCGACGAGATGGCTTCGGCGGTGCTGGACCGCATCTGAGCCAGGGCGCTTCCTCCGCGACGCAGGCGGTTCGCCATACTTCCGCCCGCGCCCCCAGCGCTGTAGCTACGAAGGAGGTCGTGTCATGGAGAAGTCCGAGCTGATCTGGATGAACGGAGAGTTCGTCGCCTGGGAGGAGGCGCAGGTGCACGTTCTCACCCATGCGCTCCACTACGGGACCGCGGTCTTCGAGGGGGTTCGCGCCTACCCGACCTCCGAGGGCCCGGCGATCTTTCGCCATCGCGAGCACCTGGAGCGGCTCGCCCGCTCGGCCGCGCTCTACTACCTGGAGCTGGAGCACTCCTTGGAGGAGATCGGCGAGGCGACCCGCGAGCTGATCCGTCGCTGCGGCCTCGATTCCTGCTACATCCGACCCCTGGTCTGGCGCGGCTACGGCGAGATGGGGCTCTACGCGGATTCCGCTCCGGTCAACGCGATGGTCGCCGCCTGGCCCTGGGGGAGCTACCTCGGCGAGGAGGGCAAGCGCGACGGCATCCGCGCCAAGGTCTCCTCCTGGCGGCGGATCTCCCCCGACAGCCTGGTTCCTCAGGCCAAGGCCTCCGGTCAGTACCTCAACTCGATCCTGGCCAAGACCGAGTCCGCCCACGCCGGCTACCAGGAAGCGATCCTGTTGGACCATCGCGGCATGGTCTGCGAGGGCTCGGGCGAGAACATCTTCTGCGTCCGCGACGGGCTCATCTGCACCCCGCCGCACACCGCCTCGATCCTCGACGGGGTCAGCCGCCGCTCGGTGATGGAGATCGCCCGCGACCTCGGCTACACGGTGGTCGAGCGCGACATCGCCCGGGCCGAGCTATATCAAGCCGAGGAGGTCTTTCTCACCGGGACCGCGGCCGAGCTAGTCCCGGTGCGCTCGATCGACGATCATGACCTCGGGGATCCTGGAGAGATCACCCGAGCGATTCAGGGCACCTACGAGGACGCCCTGCACGGTCGCGCTCCGCGGTACTCCGATTGGCTCGATCCGGTCGGCCGAGCGAGTAAGGTCAACTCCTGATGGTCGATCCTCGCCCCCTCCGAGCCGGCGCCCCGCGCCGAATTACCGGCACCGCAGCCGCCTAGACCACCCGGTCGGGAGGCTCGCGGCGCCAACGAAGCGCTCCCGGCGGCGTCCGGGCGCGGCCCGCGAGCTCGGCGGGCCAGAGGTGATCGAGGACGGAAGGAACTTCCAGGTGGACCAACAGGTACAGATCTATGACACGACGCTCCGCGACGGCATGCAGGGCCAGGGAATGTCGCTCTCGGCGGCGGAGAAGCTGCGGGTGGCCCACGCCCTCGACGGGCTCGGGGTGCAGTTCATCGAGGCGGGCTTTCCGGGGTCGAACCCGAAGGAGCTGGAGCTGTTCGAGCTGCTCGGTGCCGAGACCTTCGAGACCGCCGAGATCTCCGCCTTCGGGATGACGCGGAGGCGTGGGACGGCGGCGGCCGAGGACCCGGCCCTCGCGGTATTGGTCGAGTGCTTCGCTCCGGTTGTCTGTCTCGTCGGCAAGACCTGGGGCCTCCACCTGGAGAAGGTGACCCGGGTCTCCCGTGAGGAGAACCTGGCGATGATCGCCGAGTCGGTCGAGTGGCTGCGCGCCCGCGGCAAGCGGGTGATTTATGACGCCGAGCACTTCTTCGACGCTTGGCGGGACGATGCGGGCTACGCGCTCGAGTGCCTGGGGGCCGCCGTTGGGGCCGGGGCGGAGAACCTCACCCTCTGCGACACCAACGGGGCCTGCCTGCCTTCGGAGATCGCCGACACCCTCGCCACCGTCGGCGAGCGGCTCGGGGATGCGGTAGCGCTCGGGATCCACGCCCATAACGACGCCGAGTGCGGGGTCGCCAACTCGATCGCCGGGGTCGAGGCCGGGGCCACCCTGGTCCAGGGTACGGTCAACGGCTACGGCGAGCGCACCGGCAACGCCAACCTCGTCTCGATCATCCCCGCGCTCGAGCTGAAGCTCGGTCGTCCCACGATTGGAGCCCAGAACCTCGCTCGTCTCACCTCGACCGCCCACCTGATCGACGAGATAGCCAACCTGAGCCCCGATCCCGACCAGCCCTACGTCGGTCGCAACGCCTTCGCCCACAAGGGCGGGCTGCACGCGGCCGGGGTGGAGGCGGACGCGCGGACCTTCGAGCACATCGACCCGACCGAGGTCGGCAACAGCCGTGAGGTGTTGATCAGCGAGCTGGCCGGGAGGGGGTCGGTCGTATCCCGCGCCCGCGAGGCCGGGATCGAGATCGACTCGGAGGCCGCCGCGCGCGCGGTCGAGCGGCTGAAGGCGCTTGAGCACCAGGGCTACCACTACGAGGCCGCCGGGGCGTCGTTCGAGCTGCTGCTGCGGCGCGAAGCCGGCCGCCACCAGTCCCTGTTCGAGCTGGAGAGCTTCCGAGTGATCACCGAGAAGCGCGCCGACGGCCACGTCGAGACCGAGGCGACGATCAAGCTTCGCGCCGGAGGTAACCGCTACGTGCGCACCGCGGAGGGCAACGGTCCGGTTCACGCGCTCGATCGCGCCCTGCGTAGCGCCATCCGCGAGCAGCACCCTGAGATCGACGAGATCGAGCTGACCAACTTCAAGGTCCGGATCCTCGATTCCCACCATGGCACCGGCGCCGTCACCCGGGTCCTGCTGGACAGCTCCGACGGCCACGACGGTTGGGGCTCGATCGGGGTATCCGAGAACGTGATCGAGGCCTCCTGGGAGGCGTTGGTCGACTCGATCGAGTACTTCTTCCAGCCGCGCGCCGGCGGTCCAATGGCCGGGAGGACGGGCACCGCCGATGGCTGAGTTTCGCGTCCCCCGAGAGCAGGCTCAAGACGTCCCGCGCGAGGGCATCCCGCTGGCGCGCCCGCAGCTCGGCGGGCGCGAGCAGGAGCTGGTCGCCGAGGTGATCTCCTCGGGGATGCTCTCGCTGGGACCGATGCTCACTCACTTCGAGACGGACTTCGCCTCGGTGCTCGGGGTGCCGACGGCGGTCGCCGTCTCCAGCGGGACCTCGGCCCTGCATCTGGCGGTCCGCGGCGAGGGATGGGGGAGGGGGGACCGGGTCGTCACCACTCCGCTCAGCTTCATCGCCTCCGCCAACTGCCTCCTGTTCGAGGACGTCGAGCCGGTCTTTGCCGACATCGACCCGCGGACGCTTTGCCTCGACCCGGGCGCGGCGGAGGCGGCCATCGACGATCGGACCGTTGGCGTACTCCCCGTCCACATCTTCGGCCAGCCCGCCGCGGTCGAAGAGCTGGAGCGCGTGGCCTCCGCGCGGGGGCTCGGACTGATCGAAGACTGCGCCCAGGCGATCGGGACGCTCTGCGCCGACGGACGACCGGCCGGGGGCCGCGGTAACGCCGCCGCCTTCGCCTTCTACGCCAACAAGCAGATCACCACCGGAGAGGGCGGCGTCCTCGTCCCCCCGGACCTCGACCGCGACCAGCTCGCCCGCAGCGAGCGCAACCAGGGCCGCGCTCCGGGGATGGCGGTGATGGACCACGAGCGGCTCGGCTTCAACTACCGGATGACCGACATTCAGGCCGCGATCGGGATTGCCCAGCTCGAACGACTGGAATCGATCCTCGACCGTCGCCGCCTGATCGCGCGCCTCTACACGGAGCGCTTTCGTGAGCTCGGCGGGATCGAGCCGGAGACCGGCTCGGAGGCGGAGCTGCTGCTGCCGGTGGCCGATCGGGGCGAGGCGCGGCGGAGCTGGTTCGTCTACCTGCTGCGCCTGCCCACCGACGCCGATCGCGAGGGCGTCATTGCCGCGCTCGCCTCCGAGGGGATAGACGCCCGGCCGTACCTGCCCTGCATCCATACCTCCCGCTTCTACCGGGAGCGCTTCGGCTTCAGCGGCGGCGAGTTCCCGATGGCCGAGGAGTTCTCCCGCCGGGCCCTGGCCTTGCCGTTCTTCCCCGACCTCAGCGAGGCGGAGGTCGAGCGGGTGGTCGGGGCGGTGGCGCGGGCGCTGGGACGGACCCCGCCGAGCTGAGCCGCTCGACCGCTCACTCCAGGCTTCCGCTCTCGAGCAGCCGGTTGGCGGTGCGCTCGATCCCCTCGCGCCATCCGGTGAACTCGATCCCGAGCTCGCGCTGAGCCTTGGTCGAATCGGCGCGTGCGCGCCAAGCGAAGAAGTGGAGCTGGTCGCGGGTCAACAGCGGTGGCTTGCCGGTGAGACGG
>JBPCOO010000203.1:0-3652 GCA_051000155.1 Solirubrobacterales bacterium
AGGCTGGTGTCGGTGAGGCCGGGGACGGCGTTGACGTCGATCACCTCGGCGACGCCTCCCCTCAGCAGCAGGTCAACCCGGGCGAAGCCCTCGCAGCCGAGCGCCTCCCAGGCTCCCCGCGCGGCCCCGCGCACAGACTCCTCCTCGGCGTTCCCCAGCTCCGCCGGGCAGCGGTAGCTGGTCCGGCCGATCTCGTAGCGCGCCTCGTAGTTGAAGCGGTCGGCCTCGCGCGGAACCACCTCGACCGTCGGCAGGACCTCGCCTCCTCCGAGCAGCGACACGGCCAGCTCCCTCCCGGCGACGTGTCGCTCCAGCAGGACCCGGTCGTCATAGGAGAAGGCGGCGACGATCGCCCCGGCGACGTCGTCCGGCCCGGCCGCGAATCCGACCCCGAGCGAGGAGCCTCCGGTGGCCGGCTTGACCACCAGGGGAAATCCGAGCCGCGCCTCGATCTCGCCGAGCAGATCACCAGCCCCCAGGTTGCGGAAGGCGGTCGAGTTGAACGCGACCCAGTCCGGCGTCGAGATCCCCGCCTCCCGTAGGCGGTACTTGGTCAACACCTTGTCGGTGCAGCGAAGGCAGGACGCGACCCCGGGACCGGTGTGCGGGATCCCGAGGATGTCGAGCAGCTCCTGGACGGTCCCGTCCTCGCCCCCGGGGCCGTGCATCGCGACGAAGGCCGCGTCGGGCCTTGCCCCGCGCAGGAGGCTGACCAGGTTCTCACCGACGTCGAAAGGAACGACGGTGTGGCCGAGACCTTCGAGCGCATCCTCCACCCGGGCGCCCGATCGCAGCGAGACGGCTCGCTCGAGCGAGCGCCCGCCCTTGAGCACGGCGACTCTCATCGGTCCGGTCGCGGTCGCATCGGCACCACCTCGCCGCCGGCATCATCGCCGGATGGACCGCCACCCGTCCCCCCCGGCACCGTCCGGTGGGTTCCGGTTATGTTCGAGTACAGCTCGACCTGCTCGGCGGCGACCGCCCCGATCCGCCGCACCCCCTCGCTGATCTCCTCGGCCGACTGAGCGGAGAAGTTGAGCCGCATCGAGGCGGATCCGGAGCCGTCGACGTAGGCGGCCTCGCCCGGCACGAAGGCGACGTTCTCCCGCAGCGCCCTGGCGAGCAGATCGGTGGTGTTGATGTAGTCGGGCAGGGTGACCCAGACGAACAGGCCGCCCTCGGGAGTGGACCAGCTCGCCTCGGCGGGAAAGAAGCGCTCGAGCGCCTCCAGCATCGCGTCCCGGCGCGATGCGTAGATCGTCGAGACGCTGCGAATATGCTCGAGCCAGTTGCCGTCGGCGAAGTACTCGTTGACGAAGTACTGGGTCAGGGTGGAGGTACAGAGGTCGGCGGCCTGCTTTCCAAGGACGATCTTTTCGAGGATCGGCGGCGGCGCGCAGGCCCACCCGATCCGGATCCCGGGGGAGAGGATCTTGGAGAGGGTGCCGACGTAGAGGACGTAGTCGCCGCCATCGAGGGAATAGAGCGTGGGGAGGGCCTCGCCGTCGTAGCGGAGCATGCCATAGGGGTTGTCCTCGACCACCAGGATCTCGCGGTCGCGCGCCAGCTCGATCAGACGCCGCCGACGCTCGAGGCCGAGGGTTACCCCGCCGGGGTTCTGGAAGGTCGGCACCGAGTAGATGAACTTGGGCGAGCGTCCATCGGCGTCGAGCCGCTCGAGCAGCCGCTCGAGCTCGTCGATCCGCATCCCCCCCTCGTCGATCGGGACTTGGAGCACCTCGGCCTCGTAGCTACAGAAGGTTGGCACCGCGCCCGGGTAGGTGGGGCCCTCGGCGATGACCGCGTCGCCCGGGTCCACAAGCGCCTTGGCGATCAGATCCAGCGCCTGCTGGCCGCCGGTGGTGACGATCACGTCGTCGAGGTCGGCCTCGACGCCCTCCCATCGCATCACCTCCCCGATCACCTCCTTGGTCCGCCGGAATCCCTCGGTCGGTCCGTATTGGAGCGCCTCGGCCGAGGACTCCTGGGCGATCCGGGTCATCTGCGCGGCAAACGACTCCGGCGGGAAGGTGGAGGTGTCGGGAAGACCGCCGGCGAGCGAGATCACCTCGGGTCGCGCCGTGATCTCCATCAGATCCCGCATCGCCGAGGAGCGCATCATCCGCGTCCGCGAGGCGAACAGATCGGCGTAGCGGCGGAGATCGCTCGAGGTGGTGTGGGCCCGGCGGTGGCGGCCCTCGGTCCGCGTCCCTGGCTCCGATCCCCGCAGGTGGCTTCGTTCGCGATCGCTCATCGCCTGGAGTCTGCCGGATCGATCGGGAGAGGGCTCGCGGAGGCCGCCTCCACGGTCCTCCGACCACCCTGGCCGCGCCCCGCACCCTCTACCCTCCAGACCGATGGATCTGATCCTCGCAATCTGCCAGGGACTCGGCCTCGCCCTCGCGATCGGCATCGGCGGCGGCCTGGTGGCGCTGTTCGCCGCCGCGATGGTCTCCTTCGACGCGGGCATCGATCTCGACGGGACCGGCTACGAGTTTGTCGGCGAGCCGTGGTTCCTCGCGGTGCTGCTGGGAGTCGTAGTCGTCGGCGTCTACCTGCGCGGTCGCTCGGCCGCGGCGCCGCTTTTGATCGGAGTCGCCGGAGTGGTCGGCGCGATCATGTTCGCCGCTTCCCTCGCCGAGGAGGGAGAGCCAACGGTTCCCGGCCTGGTTGCCGGCGCCGCCCTCGCGGTCGGAGCCGCGATGATCGCGGCCTCCGTGCTCGAAGGGGCCCAGCGCCGCGCGCGCTCGGCCAGCGAGGACGAGGGCGCGGCCAACACGCTCGTCCTCCTCTTTGCCGCCGCCGGGCTGGCGCTGGCGGTGATCGCGCTCTTCATCCCACCCCTGGCCCTGGCCGCTGCCGCAGCACTCGGCTGGCTCGCCCGTGGTCGCCGGCGTCGCTCGGGCGAGAAGTACGAGGGACTGCGGATCCTCCGGTGAGCACCGGTCGCGGACCGAGCGGATGAGCCCGCGCAAGCTCGTCCTGGTGCTGGTCGACTCGCTGCGCACCGACATGCTCCTGTCAACGGTCGAAGCGGGCCGGGCCCCCACCTTCGCCGCCCTGCTGGAGCGGGGCGAGCTGGTCGGCGAGTGCGTCTCCAGCTACCCCTCGGTCACCCCGGTGTGCACCTCGGAGATCATCACCGGTCGGCGTCCCGATGACCACCGGATCCCGGGAATGAACTGGTTTCACCGGGCCGAGTCGCGCTACGTCGAGTACGGCTCCTCGTTCGAGGCGACCCGAGCCTTCGGACTGTTCACCGCCCTCTACGACACCGTCTACAACATGAACATGTCTCATCTCTCCCCTGAGGTGGACACCATCTACGAGCGCCTCGCCGACGCCGATCTGCGCTCGGCCTGCACCCCCTTTCTCATCTACCGGGGCCGGACCCGGCACGAGCTCAGCCTCGATGGCTTCCTCCGGCTGGCGGTGACCGCGGCCAAGTTCGACCACGCCGTCTGGGGTCCCGATGAGCTCTTCTACGGGGAGCTGTACGCCTCCCGCAAGGTCGATTGCAAGCCGACCCTCGCTCGCCCCAACAGGCGCGACGACTACTCCGCCTGCGTCGCCCCAACCCTGGTCACCGATGACCTGTTCGACTTTCTCCTCTATTCCCTGCCCGACAACGACTACTACTCCCACAAGTACG
>JBPCOO010000039.1:0-3798 GCA_051000155.1 Solirubrobacterales bacterium
TCGGTCGGACCTACACCGCCGGACCCGTCCGAGCCGGTCGAGCCGTGCCCGCCGCGCCGATCGGACCCTCCCGACCCGATCGAGCCACGACCGGCCAGCGAGTAGGCGAACAGCCCCGCCCCGACCAGCAGCACCAGCAGCGGCCAGCCGAAGATCTTGCCCTCGGGGGAGTCGTCGTCGAGGTCCAGCCCGACGCTGTAGGCGAAGACCAAGAGCACGATCGCGCCGATGTAGCCGGGCCCGCGAAGTCCGGTGCGCGCGGCGTAGACGACCAAGGCCAGACCGCTGAGCAGAGCGAGGAGATCCCAACCGATGTTCTGGGTGGGGGCTCCGAGAGACTCACCGCCGAACGGCAGAAAGAAGGCCGCGATCGAGCCGATCACCCCGATCACGGTGACCACCAGCACGGCGATGCCGGCGACGGTCAGCAGGTCTCCCGCCTCGGCGCTCGGCCGGCGCAGCGCACCGAGACCACCACCGTCGATCCTGGTCGCGGCGAACACCAGCCCGAAGCCGAACAGGAGCACGAGCGCCCGGAACGCGTCGGCGTCCTCGGCCAGATCCCCGGTGAGGATCTTGTCCACCAGCGCCAGCCAGGCGATCAGGGCGAAGATCGCCCCGATCAGCATCTGGTAGCGGACGCCGGTGCTGAAGCGCAACCAGAAAGCGACCGCGGCCGAGATCCCGAAGATGAACAGGGTGACAAGGGTCCCGTCGGGGGTCTCGTCGATCGCGTCGACGAACAATGCGAGCGCCAGTGGCAGCAGCAGGACGCCCGCGACCAGATAGATGCTCGGCCAGCTCCGGGGCTCGTCCTCGCGGCGCCCGAGCGCGCCCGCCAGACCCGTGACCAGCAGCAGAGTCGAGGCCGTACCGACCAACAGGAACTGGACGAAGGAGCTGACCGCCTCACCGTCGAAGTCGGTGCCGGCTCGGATCGCCACCAGCAGGAACCCGAGTCCGACGAGCAGACCCGCGACCGCGCGAATCGGATCCTGCTCCGCCCGTGTCCTCAACCGCTCCACCAGCTCGTCCATCACCCTCACCCCTTCGGTTCGATCACATGTACTCCAAGGTCCCGTAGCTGCCGCGAATCGACCGGGGCCGGGGCGCCGGTGAGCGGGTCGCCGCCGCTGGCCGTCTTCGGGAAGGCGATCACGTCGCGGATCGAGTCGCTGCCGTGGGCGAGCGCCGCGATCCGGTCGACGCCGTAGGCGATGCCGCCGTGTGGAGGCGCGCCGAAGCGGAGCGCCTCCAGCAGGAAGCCGAAGCGCGCCTCCGCTTCGGCCTCGTCGATTCCGAGCAGGGCGAGGACCTGGCGCTGGGTATCCGGATCGGAGATGCGGATCGACCCGCCGCCGATCTCCCACCCGTGCCAGACCATGTCGTAGGCCTTGGTCTTCGCCGCACCCGGGTCCTCCGGGTCGATCGGTCCCGTCGGCGCGGTGAAGGGGTGATGCAGGGGCGTCCAGCGCTTGTCGATCTCGCTCCATTCGAACATCGGCCAGTCGGTCACCCAGAGCAGCGCGTGTGAGTCCTCCTCGATCAAGTCGAAGCGCTGGCCGAGCCGCAGCCGGAGCGCGCCGAGGACGGAGTTGGCGATCGGGACCGCGTCGGCGACCAGGAGCAGCAGGTCACCTTCCTCCGCGCCGAGTGCCGAGTTGATCGAGGCGAGCTCCTCCGTGCTGAGGAACTTCGCCGTGGGCGAGCGCCAGCCCTCGCCCTCCCGGATTGCCCAGACCAGGCCCTTGGCTCCCAGCTCCTGTGCCTCTGAGATGAGCCCGTCCAGCGCTGAGCGGGGCAGATCGCGCCTACCGGCATTGATTCCCTTGACCGCGCCGCCGCCGTCGATAGTGCCCCGGAAGACCTTGAACTCGGTCCCGGCGAGAATGCCGCTGACGTCGACCAACTCCATCCCGAAGCGGGTGTCGGGCTTGTCGGTGCCGTAGCGGTCGAGGGCGTCGGCATAGGTGATCCGCGGCAACGGCAGCGGCACCTCGACCCCGGCGGCCGCGAGCACGTGGGCGATCAATCGCTCGTTTGCCTCGAGCACGTCCTCGACCTCGACGAAGCTCATCTCGATGTCGAGCTGGGTGAAGTCGGGCTGGCGATCGGCCCGGAGGTCCTCGTCGCGGAAGCAGCGGGCAAGCTGGTAGTAGCGCTCGAAGCCGCCGACCATCAGAAGCTGCTTGAAGAGCTGGGGGGACTGCGGCAGCGCGTAGAAGGAGCCCTGCCGCCCGCGGCTCGGAACGAGGAAATCGCGGGCACCCTCCGGGGTGGAGCGGGTCAGCACCGGGGTCTCGATCTCGGTGAAGCCCTCCCCGTCGAGATGCTCGCGCATCGCGCGCATCAGCCGCGCCCGCAGCTCGATCCCCTCCCGCATCGACTCCCGACGGAGATCCAGGTAGCGGTAGCGAAGGCGCGTCTCCTCCCCCGCCTCACCGGCGTAGCTCTCGATCGCGAACGGCGGCGTCTCGGCGTCGGAGAGCAGCTCGGCACTCATCGCCCGCAGCTCGAAGGCGCCGGTCGGGATCTCATGGTTGACCACCTCGGGGTCGCGGTCTGTCACCTCGCCGGAGACGCAGATCACGTCCTCGGCCCGGAGTCGGTGGGCAAGCTCGACCACCTCCGCCGGGGAATCCTCGGGGTCTACCACCAACTGGACGATGCCGGTGCGGTCGCGCAAATCAACGAAGATGAGGCCGCCGTGGTCGCGACGGCGGTGGACCCATCCCGCCACGCGAGCATCCGAACCCACCCTGTCGGCGAGCGCCTGACCGCACCAGAGATCGCGGTAGCGGTTGCCGCGAAGGGACGGAAACTGGGTGATCTGCTCGCTCATCGAGCGGAGGAGTCTGGCAGGGACCCCGGCCGCGAGGAGATGACCTCCTCGGCGAGGGCGTCGGCTGGAATCTCCCACTGGGTACCGCCGTCGAGCTCCCGCAGCTTCATCGTCCCGTCCTCCTCCAAGATCGCGGCCAAGCGCGCGCCCGAGCGGCCGGCCTGTTTCATCTGGCCCTTGAAGGCGCGGGCGGAGAGGTCGGCCTGGGCGGAGATCCGCGCTCGACGCAGCTCCAGGGCCACGGCGAAGGCCCGCTCGGCCTCAGCGCAGACGACGAACACCTCCGGGCGGCGCTCCGGCGGTCGCTCACCCATCGCCAAGAGGATTCGCTCGACCCCGACCGCCCAGCCCACGGCAGGGGTCTGGGGCCCGCCGAGTAGCTCCACCAAGCCGTCGTAGCGGCCACCGCCGCCGATCCCCGACTGGGCACCGAGGCGATCGCAGTCGAACTCGAACACGGTCCGGGTGTAGTAGTCGAGGCCACGGACGAGGGTCCCGTCGAGGGTGTAGGCGACCCCGGCGGCATCGAGCAGGCGACTGACGGTGGCGAAGTGGGCGGCGTCCTCTCCTTCGAGGCGGTCGAGCATCCGCGGGGCCTCCGCCATCACCGCCCGGGTCCCGGGGTGATCGGAGTCGAAGGCGCGCAGAGGGTTGGAGTCAATCCGGCCGCGGACCTCCTCGCTCAGCTCACCCCGATGGGCGCGCAGATGTTCGCGCAGCTCCTCGCGGTAGGCGTCGCGTGTGCCGGGGGAGCCGAGGCTGCCGAGCCGCAGCTCCAGACCCTCGATCCCGAGCCCCCGCAAGAGCTCGTCCAGGAGCACGATCAGCTCGGCGTCGGCGAGCGGGCTCTCGGTCCCGATCGCCTCGGCGCCGATCTGGTTGAACTGGCGGTAGCGGCCCTTCTGCGGCGCCTCGTAGCGGTAGAAGGCCCCCCGGTACCAGAGCTTTTGCGGCTG
>JBPCOO010000058.1:0-10544 GCA_051000155.1 Solirubrobacterales bacterium
CGGCCTGCAACGCTGCTTCGAGGACGCGGGCGCCTCCGCCTCCAGCCTGGTCGCGCATCCGGGGTTGACCAACTCCGATCTGCAGTCACACACGGTCGAGGAGAACGAGGGCGATCTCGGGGGCAAGATCTCGCTGATGATGACCAAGGCGACCGGCATGAGCCCCGCCCGCGGCGCCCTCTCCCAGCTTCGTGCGGCGACGGATCCCGAGGCGTCGGGGGGTGAGTTCTACGGACCGCTGTTCGTCAACAACGGTCCACCCGTCAAGAAGCCGCTGATTCGCCGCTGGGACCTCGACTCCGGGATCGAGAAGCTCTGGAAGGTCTCCGAGCGCGAAACCGGCGAGAAGCTCGAGGTGGGGGGCAAGTAGACGCTTGGCAGCGCTCCGCTTGAGCGGTACCTCGGTCCGTGTCCCACATCTCGGTCTCAGAAACCTGCCCCAACGCTGGCCGACGCGGCACCGCCCCCGATTACAGCCCGCGGCAACCGGGTAGTGGCACAAGTGACAACCACTACGAGGAGGATGCGATGCCGGACGAGAAGGGAAACGAGAAGATCGACGAGGAGAAGGTCCCGGATACCTCGCTCCACGCCCACGGCGATGGTCGCGAGGAGGACGTCGAGGGCGATGCCAAGCCCGACGCCGGGGAAGAAGGCGACGGCGAGGGCGTCGGCAACCCGGTCGGCTCTCACGACGAGGAGGAGTAGCTAGCGCGGGTGATCCCGGGCGGGGCGCGGCGACCCGCCTGACATAGCTCAGCTCAGTCGCACCTGGAGGCCCTCGAGCCCCCGGTGGGTGAAGTTCCTCCGGTAGCGGGGACGGGCGCCCGCGTGCTTGAGCGTCCCGCGGTCCGCCAGCTCCTCGAAGGCCACCTTCGCCTCCAGCCGGGCGAGGGGTGCGCCGAGGCAGAAGTGCGGACCGGCGCCGAAGGCGATGTGGGAGCGACCCTCGCGGCCGATCTCGAAGCTGTCGGGTCGCTCGAAGATCCGTGGATCGGTGTTGGCCGCGCCGACCAGGAGGATGAGCTGCTCGCCCTGCTTGACCCGGACCCCGTCGATCTCGATGTCCTCCAGGGCCGTGCGGTAGGTGAGCTGGCCGGGGCTGTCGTAGCGAAGGACCTCCTCGATGGTTGCCTCCAGCAACGTCGGATCCTCGCGCAGCCGCTCGTACTGCTCGGGGTGCCGCAGTAGCGCCCAGATGCCGTTGCCGATCAGGTTGGTTGTGGTTTCGTGGCCTGCTACCAAGAGCAGGACGACGTTGCCGACCATCTCCATCGTCGTCAGGGCGTCCTCCCCCTCGGTCGCGCCGACCAGCCGGGAGAGCAGGTCATCGCCGGGGGTATCCCGGCGGCCCGGGATCTCGCCGAGGATGAACGAGCTAAAACCGAGCGCCGCCAGCGCCGCCCGGCGGCGCTCACCCCGCGAGGCGGTCGGATCGGTGGCCCGGGTGAGCGCTCCCGACCACTCCCGCATCCGCTCCTGCTCGGGCGCAGGCACCGCCATCAGATCCGAGATCACCCCCAGCGGCAACGGGTAGCCGAGATCGCCGATCGCATCGAAGCGGTTGCCGGCCGCGTCGAGCAGTGCGCGGGTCCGGCGGCGAATCGCGGGCTCGAGCTCGCGGATCGCCTTGGGGGTGAAGGCGTCGGAGACCAAGCGCCGCTGACGGGCGTGGGCGTCCCCGTCGAGGCCGACCATCGACTTGCCCGCGGCCCAGTGGACGATCCGTCGCTCGTAGGGTTCGAGCGGCCGCGCGAGCTGCTGGCCAATCCAGTGGCCGAGCGAACGCTCCGACTCCCCCCCATCGCCCTCGAGCGGGAGCTCCAGCTCCCCGGTCAGTAGCGGCTTGGTGGCGCGGCGGAGGTCGGAGCCGAGGCGACGATCCCGCAGCAGCGCGTTGACCTGCTCGAATCGGCTCACCACCCAGAGGCCACCGGCGTCGAAGCACGGTCCTTGCTCTTGGAGCCAGCGGTAATAGGGATAGGGGTTCTGGTGGACCTCGGGACGGCCGAGCGCCAGCGCTCCCCGGTGGAAGCTCGCGCGGTCCCGCGGGGGCCGCGCTCCGGCTGCCGTCGCAGTGGTCACGAGCCAACACACTATCCCCGGCACGGCGTATATGTTGTCTCGGCGAGAGGACGAGAAGAGGAAGGCAAGCTAGATGGGATTTATCAACCCCGCGCCGCCGCCGGTGGATGTGGCCGAGTGGAAGCGCAAGCCGCACCTGGAGAAGATCAAGCCGCTGGCTCAGGACTGGGCGGAGAACGGCTTCGGCACTCCCTACGCGGTCTACATCCTCTACTTCCTCAAGATCGCCGGCTACGCGGCCGGCCTCTTGCTGATCGGCGCCACCACTCCCGGCCTCGGCGGGCTGAGCAACATCAGCACCTGGTGGACCGAGCCGATCGTCTGGCAGAAGGTGGTCGTCTTCACCGTCCTCTGGGAGTTCCTCGGCATCGGCTCCTCCTCGGGTCCGCTCACCTTCCGTTTCATCCCTCCGATCGGCGGCCCCCTCTACTGGCTGCGGCCGGGCTGCATCCGCCTACCCCCGTTCCCCGACCGGATCCCGGGCACCGCCGGAACCCGACGCACATGGCTCGACGTCGGCCTGGCCGCCGCGCTGTATGCCGCGCTCTTCTACCTACTGTTCAGCAGCGGCACCGCGATCACTGATTCCGAGGCAACCGGGATCTTCGACTCGGTCGCCGCCGGCAAGCTCGATCCGATCGTGGTCGCCATCACCCTCGGCATCCTCGGCCTGCTCGGCCTGCGGGACAAGATCACCTTCATGCAGACCCGGCCCGACGTCTACGCGCCGCTGATGGCCACCTTCCTGTTCCCGCTCGGCAACATGGTGGTGGCCGGGCAGTTCGCCTTGTTCTTCGTCTGGTTCGGCGCCGCCAGCTCGAAGCTCTCCCACCACTTCACCTACATCGTCCAGGTGATGATCTCCAACACGCCGTGGAACCGCTTCCCGGCGATGAAGCGGCAGCTCTATGCGGACTTCCCCCGCAGCCTCAAGCCCTCCTGGAAGGCGCACGCCGCGGCCCACCTCGGCACCTTCCTGGAGTTCGCCTTCCCGATCGCGCTGCTGCTGACCGCCGGAGGGACGGCCGGCACGATCGCGATAGTGGTCGGGCTGATCTTCCACATTCACATCTCCTCGACCTTCCCGCTCGGGGTCCCGATCGAGTGGAACTTCTTCATGATGTTCGGGATCGTCTGGCTGTTCGGTGCCTACGGGGACGTGCCGCTGTCGAGCTTCGACAGCCTCCCGCTGATTCTCCTGATCGCCTTCTTCGGGGTGGTGATTCCGACCCTGGGGCGGATCTTCCCGCAGAAGTTCTCCTTCCTCTGGGCGATGCTCTACTACGCCGGCAACTGGGCGACCTCGCAATGGTTGTTCCGCAAGGAGGGCGCAATCGAGGATCGAGTGGAGAACGAGATCACCAAGAGCTCGGCGCTGCCGGCGGTGCAGCTCGAGCGCCTCTACGACGCCGACTTCGCCGAGCTGACCATGTACAAGGGCCTCGCCTTCCGCTCGATGCACTCCCACGGGCGCGCGCTCAACGGTCTGGTCCCGAGGCTGGTCGACGACGTCGAGGCCTACGACGTCCGCGAGGGGGAGTTCGTCGCCGGGGCGCTCTGCGGATGGAACTTCGGCGAGGGCCACTTCCACAACGAGCAGCTCCTCGGCGCGATCTCCGAGCAGATTCCCGACCTCGAGGAGGGCGACATCCGGATCATCACCCTGGAGTCGCAGCCGATCCTGCGCTCGCGAACCCAGCGCTACAAGCTGTTCGACGTCAAGACGGGTCTGATCGAGGAGGGCGTCGTTCAGGTGAGGGATCTGACCTCGCGGGAGCCCTGGACGGGTGAGATCCCAGTCGAGGTGCTGAGTGATGGTCGCAGCCGGGGCGACCAGGTTCCGATGCCGGCGGGGACGGGCGCGGCTTGAGGGCGCGGCCGCCGGCGCCCGCCCTGGCGGCCTTCCGGTCGCGGTCGACGGCCCGATGAGCAGCGCGATCGTCGTCGGCTCAGGGCCGAACGGGCTCGCCGCCGCGGTCACGCTGGCGCAGGCCGGGGTCCAGGTGACCGTGCTGGAGGCAGCCGAGACGATCGGCGGAGGCACTCGCACAACCGAGCTGATCCGGCCCGGGCTCCTCCACGACCACTGCTCCGCCTTCCACCCGATGGCGGACGGGAGCGAGGCGTTCGAGTCGTTCGGATTGGCCGAGCACGGTCTCCGATGGTGCTACCCGGAGATCGACCTCGCCCACCCCCTCGACGGCGGCAGCGCCGGGGTGATGATGCGCTCGATCGCCGAGACCGCGGCCGGGCTCGGTGCCGACGGCCGACGCTGGCGGGCGCTGTTCGGGAAACCCTCGGAGCGCTTCGACGACCTCGGTGAGGACATCAACCGGCCGGTCGCACACCTGCCGAGGCATCCGCTGCTTCTGGCGCGGTTCGGCCTTCCCTCGGCATTGCCGGCGGCGGCGCTCGGGCGAGCGTTCCGGACCGAGCGCGGGCGGGCGCTGTTCGCCGGGGTCGCCGCACACGCCTTCGCCCCCTTCCACTGGCCGATGAGCTCGGCGGTGGGGATGGCGCTGATCTCCGCCGGTCACCACACCGGCTGGCCCGTGGCCAAAGGGGGCTCGCGGGCGATCACCGACGCGATGGCATCGGCGCTCGGGGCGGCGGGCGGGATCATCGAGACGGGTGCCGAGGTTCGCGCGCTCGCGGACCTGGGTCCCGCCGACGCGATCTTGTTCGACCTCAGCCCCGGAGCGGTCGCCGAGATCTGCGACGGGCGGCTCCCCGACCGGGTCGCCCGCGCCTACCGCGCCTACCGCCACGGCCCCGGCGTGTTCAAGCTGGACCTGGCGATCGGGGGCGGGGTGCCCTGGATCAATCCCGACTGCCGTAGGGCAGGGACCGTGCACGTTGGAGGCGACTTCGGCGAGATCGCCGAGGCCGAACGCCTGATCAACAGGGGCCGGATGCCAGAGCGGCCGTTCGTCGTGGTTGGGCAGCAGTACCTCGCCGACCCGAGTCGATCCGACGGGGAGACCCACCCGCTCTGGGCCTACGCCCACGTCCCCAGCGGGTACACCGGCGATGCAACCGAGCCTATTCTGGCCCAGATCGAGCGCTTCGCCCCCGGTGTTCGTGAGCGGGTGCTGGAGATCGCGGCCCGCACGACCCCCGGGTTTGAGAAGTACAACCCCAACTTCGTCGGCGGCGACATCATCTGCGGCGCCAACACCCCGATTCAGCTCGCGCTACGCCCCCGGATCGCGATCGATCCCTACAGCTGCGGTACCGACGGCCTCTACATCTGCTCCGCCGCCACACCCCCCGGTGCCGGGGTCCACGGAATGTGCGGCTACAACGCTGCCCGCTCGGCGCTGCGGTCGCTTGGTTGAGCGGCCGGGCCTGATTTCCCGGAACCCACACCGGGCTCAACAGCTCGATCACCTCGGAGCCGTCCCCGGCCACCAGGCCGTATCCGTCGCGAGGTCGTTCGCGACGCTCTCCGCAGGTGGGGCTTGAACGCTCCGGCCCGGTAGCAGCCGAGCACCGGATCGAGCTCCGGCCCTGAGGCTGCGACCAACTCGCGCGGTCTCGGTCGGGCTGTTGGTGAGGACCCCGACGCCGAGGCCGGCCTCCAGCAGGTCGGTGAACGGCGGCTGGGTCTCCGAGGCGGCAACCGTCACCGCCATCGAAGCGGTGATCGCCAGATCTAGCGCCCTCCCGATCAGCTCGCGATCCGCCTCCGACCCTCCCAGCGGCTCGGCCATCGCCGCCGGGTCGAGCAAGGTGCCATTCATGTCAAAGAGCACATATGCCATATCCGAGGGGATATACTAGGCGGACCGTGGACTTCGGCTCCATAATCCGCGAGTCCCGCCTGCAAGCGGGGCTCACCCAGGCCGAGCTGGCCGACCGCAGCGGCACCTCCCAGGCCGCGGTCTCGGCGTATGAGTGCGGGGCCAAGGTGCCGGCTGCCGACACCCTCGAGCGCATTCTCCGCGCCTGCGGCGCGCGACTTACGACGACACCCGGGTTGGTGGAAGCGAGCGCCGATGAAGACCAATCGCCAAGCGGCGCCTCGACACAACGCGGTCGCGCACTCTGGGATCTTCTACTCCTGGCCGATGCCATCGGTCGACCGCCGCGGGCAAACCGACCAAGATTCCCAGTGCTCAAGACGGAGTAGCCGTGCCTACTCTCCCCGAGCGCGTGATCGCCGTCGACCTGGCCCTCTCGGAAGCCAACATCTCCCACGCCTTTGGCGGCGCCCTTGCCCTCGCCTACTACGCCGAGCCCCGCTCAACCCTCGACATCGACGTCAACGTTTTCGTCAGGCCGCGCGCGGCCGATCAGGTCGAGGCTGCCCTGAGCCCGCTCGGAGTGGAGGCGGTGGGGGACCGCGAAGCGCTCATCCGCGACGGTCAGGCACGATGGCGCTGGGATCAGACGCCGGTCGATCTGTTCTTTTCCAACGATCCCATCCACGAGGCGATGGCCGAGATGGCGCGTCGGGTTCCGTTCGGCGGAACCACGATCCCGATCATCGCCGGCGAGCACCTGCTGATCTGCAAGGTCGCCTTCGACCGGCCCAAGGACTGGATCGATATCGAGCAGATGCTCCTGATGAGCGAGGGTCTCAACCGGGTCGAGGTCGAGCGCTGGCTCGAGCGATTACTGGGCGAAGATGACCCACGACGTGAGCGGCTCGAGTCGCTACTCAACCGCCAGGAAAATCGCGATTGAGATGAATCGAATCTGCCTGGGAGCGGCGGATCATCTCAACCCTGCCGCGCTCGCCCGCGCCGCCACCTGCGGCCGAGGGTAAGCGCGACCCCGATCGCAACGAGCAAGCCGCCCGCGCCCACCAGGGCGATAGTGGGGAAGCCGAACCCCCCGGTGCCCTCGCTCTCGTCGGCCTCGGGAGCGGTGACGGCTGCCGGCGGGGGCTCGAGTGCCTCCCCCTTGAGCTGGACGTCGATCGTGGCGGGCAGCTCGAACCCGTCGCCCTCCCCCTCCCGACCGAACGGCTCGCTCGCATACAGCCGGAAGTACCAGACGCCAGGACCGTCGAGCTCGCCCGACTCAAGCTCCCCCACCAGCTCTCCGATCGGTGTGGCCGGGTCGGTGCGCGTACGCACCAGGGTCTTGGCGCCCTCGGCCAACTCACTGTCCTCGCTCGCGGGCTGGAAGACCGGCGTGTAGGCGGCGAGCAGGTAGCTGTAGAGGTCGCGCTCGAGCCGACGCCGGGGACCCTCGGTGAGGTCAAGCTCCACCGCCACCTGGGCGCGCTGCCCGGCGGGGACCTCAACCGCGTAGTAGGCGTCCTCGCCGACTCCGATCGACGACGAATAGGACCCGGGCTCCAGCAGCGGGGAGGAGTTGAAGCTATCGCCGCCCGGCAAGGGCGCGGGATCCCCGGCGACCTCGACCGCGTCCGGCGCGACCGCGGGATCCAGCCCGGCGGGCGTGAGCCCGCCGCCCGGCAACCCACCCACCACATCGATCCGATCGACGACCAGCTCCAGCACCAACTCCTCCCCGCGGTCCAGCCCGCCATCCTCGCCCACGTCGCCGAGGGAGAAGCCGAAGGCGTAGCTGCCCGTCTCGGTGAACGCCGCGGCGCTCTGGCTCACCGGCGGTTCGGGTCCGCCGGCCGGCGGGGTCAACGCTCCGAGCGTCTCCGGCCCATTGCCCTCGGCGATGAACAACGGCGAGGCCTCGCGCGACCCGACCCACTCCTCCCCCGAAGGGCTAAGCACGGTGAGCGCGAACGTCCCTTCCGCCGAGTCCGAACCCAGGTCTTCGGGAGCAAGGAGAGCGCCGCCGACCGCCAGCGCCTCCCCCGCGGCGAGCTCGACCTCGAACCAACGCTTGGAGCCGGGCTCGATCGTCTCGGTGTAGCGACCGGGTTCGATCGGGGTGGCACGCGCGGGCGAAGGGCCGCCATCGATCTCGCTCCCCTCCTCGGCCGGCGCGAGCGGTGGGAAGAGCGCCACGAGGAACGTCGCGGCCAGAGCTGCCAGTCCCGGACAAGCGAGCGGGAGGGCGCCCCGCACGCGCCGAGATGCCGCTACTCGCCCCGTAGCTGAGTCACCAGCCCCATCAGGTCTACCTCGTCCCGGGCCGCGGCGATCTCGCCACCCGTGACTCGGAGGATCGCGGTCAAGGTGAACTGAACCCTGCGTCCGGTGGCGGGAACGCCGATGAACTCGCCGTCGTGGGTGCCACTCCAGCGCTGGTGGGCGGAGACGAGATCGTCCTCGGCCAGGATCATCAAGATCTCGTTGCGGGGGTCGCTGAAGCCGTCGAGGAATGCGACCACCGCCCCTCGCGACCGCGGGCCTCGTCGTCATGGGCGAAGTCCTCGGCAAGCAGCCGGTTGATCGCGTCGAGGTTGCGCTGGTTGATCACCTCTTCGTAGAAGCTCCGGACCCAGATCCTTGTTCTCCTCTGGGCTGCTCATCGCGCCGAATCCAGATGTGAGTGAATCAGATTCGCGAGCCGCTCCGGCTCCTGGGCCACGGTAAGCGAGCCGGCGCCCGCCGACCTCGATCTCCTCTACCCGCTCCTGCGCGCTCATCCGGCTGCGAGCCTATCCCCGTTCGTCGTTGCGCGGACCTAGAGCGCGCCTGCGCCCGATCGGCAGGGCGAGCCAGAGCCCGCTCAAAAAGACCGCGGCGACCGCGGCGACGATCGCCCCCGCCAGCGGTGAGTAGACGACGTCGGTGATCAACATCAGAACGGAGGAGACCGCGAGCACCAACACCGCGAGGCCCGCCAGCGCGAGCCGGTTGCAGATGCGCAGCAGGTGGCGCTTGTCGTGCTGGCCGAAGTTGACCCGGTGGTAGGCGGTGGGGGCGATCAGAAACGCCGAGGAGAGTGCCGACAACAACAGCGAGACGAAATAGACGTTGCGCTCGAAGTCGCTGACCGTCTCAAAGCGCGCCGAGAAGGCAACCGTCAACAGGAAGGCGAACAGCACCTGTACTCCAGTGGTCGCGACCCGCAACTCGCCGATCAACTCCTGCAGCTCGGTTTCGACCTCCACGTCGGTGAGGTCATCGGGCCCGGGCGGCACCGTGCCGCGACGCTCCCCGTCCCGGCTCCTCTCCGAGGGCCCGCTCACTTCTTCACCGGGGTGCCGAAGCCGCCGCTCTCGTTCCGCTCCACCCGCTTGCCCGGCCCGGTCCGGATCGGATGACGCTCGGCGTCGCGCAGCTCGGTGCAGATCCGCTTGATCAGGACGTAGGCGACCGGAGGCAGGAGGAAGAACGCTATCCGGAAGAACCAGACCTGGCCCGAATAGGGGACCCCGAACTGGACGAAGATCCGGTCGGCGGCGCCGGCAAGGAAGACGACCACGATCATCGTGAACACCGCTGCTCCCACCGCCGTCCGCCAGGGGTTGTCGCGGGGCCGGTCGAGCAGGTGGTGAGCCCGCCGGTCGCCGGTCACCCGCTTCTCGATCCAGGGCCAGGCGAAGAGGAAGCCGAAGACCGCGCCGGGGAAGAGCACGCCGCCGAAGAACGGGTTGCCGGCCACTGTGAACTCACCGACGGTCGGCTCGATCGGCGGCATCAGCCGCAGCGCCCCGATCAGCCAGCCCATGTACCAGTCGGGCTGGGCGCCGTTGGTGCCGTCGTAGATCTCATACGGTCCCCAGAGCCAGATCGGATTGATCTCGACCAGGCCCCCGAGCGCGAACAGGACCGCCGCGGTGGCGAACAGCAGGCCGGTGGCGCGGGCCGCGTAGGCCGGCCACATCGCGGTGCCGACAACGTTCCGCTCGCGCTTGCGCCCGCCGCCGAACTGGGTGTGGTGGGGGAGCATGAGCATCAGCAGGTGAACCGCGATCAGCCCGCCGATGATCACCGGGATGATGAGGACGTGGGCGATGTAGAGACGGGAGAGAAAGGCGTCGGCACCGGGGAACTCGCCGCCCCAGATGAGGGTTGACATGTCGCCGCCGATCACCGGGATGCTGAGCGAGACCCCATAGGCGATTGCCAGCCCCATGCCGCTGAGCAGGTCGTCCAGCAGCGAGTAGCCGGCGAAGCCCTCCAGCAGCGCCAGCACCAGCAAGCTCAACCCGACCACGTAGTTGATCTCCCGGGGCTTGCGGAAGGCGCCGGTGAAGAAGATCCGCATCAGATGGATCGCGATCGCGGCGACGAACAGGAGCGCCGCCCAGTGGTGGGTCTGGCGGATCAGCAGGCCGCCCTGGACATCGAAGGAGAGGTCGAGCGCCGAGCCGTAGGCCTTGGTGATCTCGGTCCCGACCAGGGGCGCGTAGCTTCCCTCGTAGGTGGTCTCGGCGAGGCTCGGCTCGAAGAAGAGCGTGAGGTAGACGCCGGTTCCAACCAGGACCATGAACGAATACAGGGCGATCTCGCCGAAGAGGAAGCTCCAGTGATCGGGGAAGACGTAGCGCAAGAGCTTTTTGACCATCCCCGCCTGGCCGGTGCGCTCGTCGAAGAACTCAACCGCCCGGCGAATCAATCGTTCACCTCGCG
>JBPCOO010000073.1:0-9136 GCA_051000155.1 Solirubrobacterales bacterium
GAGCCGCCGTTCGAGCCCGACCGCTGGCACGAGCGCTACCTGCTGACGCAGAACCCTCGCGGATACCTGCGGCGCACCGGCGAGGGCGCGGGGGAACCGCGGCCGGAGAGGCCGGCGAGCTTCCTCATCGGCTCGCTCGAGCTCAGCGGGGTCAACGGTTTCGAGATCCCGCCGCCGGAGACGGCGCTACAGGATCTCACCGCGGCTGCCGGCGAGCCGGACCTGGAGGTCGAGGCCTTGCGAAAATCGTTGACCAACGTGGTTCGCGGGCAGCGCGAGGACGACGTCGACGCCGAGCTGGCAAAGCGCCACCAGGAGATGACGGTCGAGGGCCTGCTGCGGGAGATCGACGTGCAGCGTGAACTGTTGCAGGAGCGCAACCGACTGTTGATGCGGGAGCGCAACCGGCTACGCCGGATCACGGGTTCGCTTCCCTACCGCATTTACCGCAAGCTCCGCGCCGCTCCGCTCCTGAGCCGGTGGTTCCACTGGCGCGACCGTCACCGCCTGCAGGATGCGAAGACCCGCTCGATCAAGCGCTCGGAGACCCGCGATCACTCCGAGCAGCGATTCAGCGAGCATCATCGGGGGCAGTGATGGCCGCTGAGGCGGTTGAGGGCCGAAGGTCGGTGCACTCTCCTCGGCGGCGGCGATGATCGGCTTTGGAGTCGCCATCGGCTCGGAGGAAAAGTACAGCCGGATCGCGCTGCCCGGCGTCGAACGCCATCGAGACCCGGAGGCACCATTGATCGAGCTCCGCGGCCGCCGCTGCCTCTTCAGCGCCTACAACGAGATCCTCGACCGCTTTGCCGCCGACCCCGCCGTCGAGATCGGGGTGCTGCTGCACGAGGACACCGAGATCCTCGACCCCAGCTTCGAGTCGAAGGTGCGCTGGGGACTGAGCGATCCCCACGCCGCGATCGTCGGCACGATCGGCGCGGTCGGGGTCCAGGGGATCGATTGGTGGGTCCATGACTACGGGGTCGGCTCGACCATCCTCCAGCCGATCGATCCGGAGATGCTCTTCGAGACCCCTCTGCTGGAGGGCGCGGAGGTCTCGGGCATGGGCAGCTCGGGTGAGGTCGACATGGTCGACGGCTACCTGCTCGCTCTCTCCCGCTGGGCGATCCGGGAGCTACGCTTCGACGCGGACGGTATTGGCCCCGGCTTCCACGGCTACGACGCCGACATCTGCTTTCAGGCGCGCGAGCGCGGACGGAAGGTGCTGGCGGTCGAGATGGACGTCGCCCACCACCGCAACAGCGTCGGCCCCGACCGCTACCGGGAGGACTGGCTCCGCGCTCAGATCGCCTTCCGTCGCAAGTGGGAGCGCCGCGGCATGCTCGGGGCGCCTCGCCTCCCCTTCCCGCCCTACCACCAGAGCGCCCAGGAGATCTCCGACGAAGAGGAGCGGCGGGGCTAGCCTTGGAGACCATCCTAAAACTCGCGCGCACCCGGATACGGCCCGGGACACGTCGCGGATTCGGCACCGACGAAAACCCCACATGGCGCTGCCATGCGGGATTTCCGCCGGCACCGCCCCGCTCGGTCCTGAACCGTCCCGGATACACGGGAGTTTCCGGATGGTCTCTTATTCCCAGCGCTCGGGCGCGCCCTCGGGTGGGCGGATGGGAGGACCCTCGCCGAGTCTGGCGGGCTTGCCCCGGAGCACTCGCAGCAGCCGGCGGACCGGGGTGTGCTCGAGGTGCCACAGGCGCTTGCGCAGCCGCCGCTGGGCCTCGCGGCTGGCGACCAGCTCCCAGTGCTTGGCGGCGCCCTCGGCCTCGGCGCGTCGTGCCCGGTGCTCCCAGGCGGCGATCGTCTGCTGGTAGTCGCGGAGGTCACGGCCGCCGACCAGGGAGGCGACCGGCTCCAGCGCCGGTAGCTCGCTGTCTCCGACGAGGGCGATGATCGCCCGCTCCTCGCCGGGCTCGGCTCCCAGCCAGCGGACCTCGTCGATGGTCTCGGGCTCTGAGTAGGCATCGAAGACCGTCGTGCCGAAGGAGGTGCGTCGTCGCGCCACTCGCACCTCGGCAAAGCTCTCGCGCAGCTCGCCCTCCCATTCGGCGGGACTCCGGTGGTGGTCGATGGTGCCGCCGCCGATCGGGTCCTGCGCCGGTGCCGTCGGCAGGGTGATCGCCGCAATGCCTTCTTCCGAGAGTAGGCGCCGGACCTGGGTGAGCAGGCCGATGAGATCGGTCGAGGGGTCGAGTTGCCGCAGGCAGATGACCAGCTCGTAGGCACCGGAGGAGAGAGGGACCGCGGTTGGCTCGCCGCGAAGGAAGGAGGCACGCCCGCCGTGCGCTCGCTTGGCCCGCTCGATCATCCGCTCGTCGCTGTCGACCCCCACGTATGAGGAGGCGCCGGCCTCGATCGCGACGGCCGCGCCCTCTCCCGGCCCGCAGCCGATCTCGCAGACGTCGCGGCCCCCCGCTGCGGGGGCGATCCAGCGGTAGGCGGCGGCCGCCTCCGCCGCGAGCAGTCCAGGCTCGTGCTCGGCGGCGGCTTCGGGTAGCAGCCCCGCGCGAGACCCGACGCCATCGGAGTCGACGATCGGACCTCGCCGCGCCCCGAACGCGCGGGGAGCCGGCGGACGAAAGCTCCGCTCAGCCACCGTCGTTGCTCCTTCCTCGGGCCCTCGCCGAGAGAAGACAGCGCTCACCCAGGATCAGGGAGCGAGGGGAGTCCGCCGGGGGGTCGAGCAGCGAGACGGAGTCGAAGCCGGCCGCCAAGGCGTGCTCACGCGACGCGAGCCCGTCGGTGGTGAAGATGAGGCAGGCGATCGGGTTACATCCATGAGCCAGCTCGAGCGCGTCGGACTCCGCCGCCGGGTAGCCGGCGGTCTCGGCCAGCAGCACCAGCTCGAACGAGCTGGAGGCGATCTCCAAGGGCTGGGCTCGCTCGAGCCGGAGCTTCGATTTCTCATAGGCGAGCAGCTCGCGAACCTCGCGCGCCCGCTCGAGCTCGGCCGGGCGTGCATCGACGCCGAGCACCCGACCGACTCCAAGCTCGGCGAGCGCCCAGACCGGCCAACCGTCGCCGCAGCCGAGGATCAGCGCGGAGATCGGTCGGCCCGCGAGCGCCATCGAGTCCAGGACCGGATCCCTCATCATTCGGCCGACGCTCCAGCGTCCCCGCGCGTCCAGCGAGCCTTCGTTCTCGCCGGCGGCAGGTTTAGCCCGTTGCTCAACGCTCATAGCCGAACCTCTCGAGCAGCGGTCCGCAGATATCGTCGACGCGCCGCAGCTCCGTCGCGCTCAGGTTCTTCCGCCAGAGTCCGGGGGTGGCGGCGCGGTTACGGCTCAGCGGACCGGTTGTCCGCGCCGGCAGCCTGGAGAAGGAGTGGCGCTCGACGATCCGCTCGATCTCGTCCCGGCCGCGCGGCGTGCCGCTCCACTGGCAAAGGCTCGCCAGTTCGGTGGTCGGTTGGGCGAGGAGATCCTCGTAGCGAAGGATGCGGGTGAGCGCGGATGGGTGTCGCTCGATCGCGCGCAGGGTCACGTCCGTGTTGCATGCCCAAAGCCGCGCCGCCCAGCCGATCGCCCGCTCCCGCTCCTGCTCCGTGGAGATCGCGACTCCTTGGTTGTTGGCGAAGAAAGCACCGGGTTGGTAGCCCGCCAGGAGCGAGTCGATTACATCGCGGCCGTCGCGGATCAGAAGCAGCAGGCGCGCGGAGGGCATCAGCGACATCACCAGATCGGCTGCGTGGGAGCCGTTGGTCTCCTTGATCGTCACCCGGTGCCCGTCCGCAAGCGGGACCTTCGCCTCTCGAGCACGATCGATGACGGCCTGGATCCTCGCGAGGGCGAAGTCGCGGGCGGCGGGCATCCACTCGGCTGCGTATTCCTCGGAGAAGGCATAGGCGGGCTTGGCCGCGGCCAGGAGGTTGTTGATCGTCCCCGGTACCCAGCGCCCGTCCACCAGCCGCGGATCGGCGAGCGCGGGAGCGAGGTGGTTGGAGATGAAGGTCTCGTCGATCGGCAGCGAATCGAAGCCGCGGGATGAGCCGGTGCCGGGCTCGCGCCGGGGTGGCTCAAAGCCGAGTGGCAGCTCCGGATCGGGAGCCAGTGGATGGCTGAGGAGCTTCAACAGCCAGGTGCTCCCGGAGCGTGGCGATCCCCAGATCCAGGTGATTCGCGACTCCAGCAAGGGCTCGGGCCGCGGAGCGATTCCCGGCAAGGCCGGCAAGGCGCGACTCGTCGTATCCCGCGTGGGCAGAGGCAGCTTGGGGACGTTATCCGTCCTCGGCGCCGCTCCCCGCGCCCACCCCCGCAGGCTCGCTGCCACGTTGCTGACTTTCGAGAGGGCGGCCAAGGTTGGCCGATTGTAGGGGCGCCGAAGCCCAATCCGAGCACACCTCGGAGCAGCCGAGAGACCCGTGGCGCCCTCAAACTACGATCGGGATCTGAGCTTCCGGATAGCTCGACGGCGCAAAGCACCAGGTCTCGGTCGCGTAGCGCTGCTTCGGCATCTGCGGATCGGCCGCGGTTCGGTGCAGGCAGAGGTGGTCGAACAGCAGGGCGTCACCCGGCTCGAAGATCGGACGCGCCACCGGGGCATCGGGAAGCTCGGATACGAGCTGGTCGGAGACCGCCCACTCGAACAGCGCATCTTCGGTCCCGGTCGGGACGATCTCGGTCAGCCGCCGAGCGACGATGTCCATCCCGGGTGCGGTGTCGCCGCAGCGGTTGAGCGCGATCCAGAAGTTGATCGTGCGGATGCCATCCCCGAGAAAGGCGCCGTCCTGGTGCCAGGCGGCTCCCGAGTCGGCCTCGACCCGGCGCAGGACTGACTTCTTCATCGAGAACGCGGGCCGCTCGCCGAGGTAGCCGGTCGCCAGATCCAGCAGCCCCGCGGCCTCGAAGGTCTCGAGCAGCTCGAACATCATCCGAGGGGAGTCGACCGCCCAGACCGAGCCGCTGCCCTTGACGTGACGGTTGAACGCCTTGTCGCTGACCTGGTAGCGCTCGGCGGGAACGAACGGACGGAACCAGGGGGTGGTCTCCGAGGCCTTCTTGCCGTCGAGGTAGGCGTCGCGGCCCTCGAAGGCGCGGTCGATCCCAGCCTTAAGCGATTCGACGCTCCCCCGGTCCAGCAGCCCGCGCACGAGCAGACAGCCGGCATCGAGGAAGGCGGCGCGAATCAGCTCGGGGCCGAGCTCGGCCGCGGCGACGGTCGGTAGGTGGTCGACGACCTCGTAGGCGGGCGTATCGAGGGGTGCGCGCTCGAGCATCTCCGGCGCCGTATCGGGCCGGTCGCGATCGAGCTCGGCGAAGGCTTCGTTTCGTAGCTTGACCAGTCGCACCTCCCGGCCGGGATTGCGCTCGCGCCGGTTCTCGTCGGTCAGCGATTCGATCTGTCCGAGCGCGGAGGAGCGGTCGGAGGCACCTCGCCGGCGAGGGAGGCGGCGGGAGATCGCGCTGGCGAGCTTCGAGCTCAAAGCACCACCGGAATCAGATCGTCGGGGAAGGACGAGGGGGCGAAGCACCAGGTCTCGGTCGCGTAGCGCATCTTGTCCATCTCGGGCCTGACTCCGGTGCGGTGGAGGTTGAGGTGGTCGAACAGGAGCGCGTCGCCGGGCTCGAACACCGGACTCGCGATCGGCTCGCCTTCGGCGACCTCCTCGACGAGCTGATCGGCGACGGACCAGACGAAGGTGGCGCCGTGAGTGCCGGTCTGCAAGATCGGCAGACGCTTTGGCACCAGGTCCATCCCGGGAGCGTCCTCGCCGCAGTCGCTGAGGGCGAGCCAGACGTTAAGGGTGCGGATATCCCTGCCGAGAAAGGCGCCATCCTGATGCCACGCCGATCCCGTCCCGGGGGGAGAGCGCCGAAGCACCGACTTGTTCATCGAGAAGGTCGGTTCCTCGCCGAGGTATGCAGCTGCCACCTGGAGGATGCCGGCGTCGCCGAAGGCTTCCAGCAGCTCGAACAGCATCCGCGGAGAGTCGGAGACCCAGACCGCGCCGCTGCCCTCCCTGATCCGGTTCCAACCGGCCGCCTCGAGGTCATAGCGCTTGTCGGGGATGAACGGATCGAAGTGGGGGGTGGTCGGACCGTCGGCGGAATCATCCACCGAGCCTCCCGCCAGGTAGCCGTCCCGGTCGGCGAGCGCGATGTCGATGCCCTCCCGCAGCCGAGCGGCGCGGTCGCGGTCCATCAAGCCCCGGACCAGGAGGGCGCCGTGGCTGAGCATCGCCGATCGGATCGCGAGCGGGTCGAGACTCGGGGCGTCGACCTCCGGTAGGCCATCGACCACCCACGGCCTCTCCACCCCGTCGACGGAGCGCAGCTGCTCCGGTGGCGTCTGGTCGGGCGGTCTCCGCTCAAGCGCTAAAAACAGTCGGTGGCGAAGCTCCACCAGACGCCCTTCGCGCTCGGAGTCCGGCTGGGCGCGGTTGAGTTCGCTCAGCTCGCTGATCTCCCGTCGGATTCGCTCAGCGGAGCCGGTGATTCGATTGAGCTTGTCTCGAAGCTTCAGGGCCATCGCGTCGCTCTCACGCTAGCGAGCTTCAGACGACTCGCGCGGGCGCACCTACCGCCGTAGCGCCATCGGGAACGTCAGCGAGCACGACGGCGTTGGCGCCGATCCTGGCTCCCGCCCCTATCCGCACCGGACCAAGGATCCTGGCGCCGGTCCCGAGATGAGCCCCGGGCCCTATCTGGGGGCCCTCGTAACCCCCCGCGGCGGTCAATCCGATCGAAACCGAGGGAGAGACCAGGACGCCGGTCCCGATCCTCACCAGACCGCCGATCGTGACCAGGCCATGGGGAATGCTGACGCCGGGTTTGATCAGGACCGTGTCGCTGATCGAGATCTGTGCCCAGATGATCGAGAACCGGTGCAGCAGCATCGGCACCACCGGGATCCGTCTGCTGAGTAGATCGGCGCGCAGGCGATAAGCGATTTGGGCGAGGTAGGCATCGCTCCGCCAGGCCAGGCGCACCGTCTCGACCAGAATCCGCCGACGGCTCGGCGTGGGTCCCATTGGCCGCCCCCAACGGCCCGCGACGAAGCGAGTATCGGAGGCGACCGCCTCGATAAAGCCGGGATGCGGGGGCCGGTGCGCCCCATTCGCCGCCCCTCCCCGCGCCCTCACCGCGCTGACCGCTCGGTCGGCCGGGCCGCGGGTGCCACCACCGTCTGCCCCGCGGGAACGTCGTCGAAGACCACCGAGTTGGGTCCGACCGTGGCCCGATCGCCGATCTCGATCGGTCCGATCAGCTTCGCCCCTGATCCGATTGTGACGTTGCGTCCGATCTTCGGTCCCCGTCGATCCCCGGGCCGGAGACCGATCGTCGTGAACGGAAAGATGGTCGTGCCCCTCCCGATCTCCGTCAGCCCGTCGATCACGATCTGCCCGTGGGCCAGATGGACGCCGGCCTCCACCAGGACGGGATCACCGATGTAGATGCCGGAGGTCGAGATCGCCAGTCGGTGGAGCAGACGGGGAAGCAGCGGGATGCCGCGAGCCTGCAGGCCGGCTTTTGCCCGGTAGAGGCCCTGCGCCAGGAATCCGTCGCTTTCCCAGGTCAACCGCAGCGCTTCGCGGGCGACCTTGCGGCGGTCTGCTCCCGCCAAGGACCGGCCGCGGTTTGCGGAAACAACGCGGGCATCGGAGAGGATCGCCGTGGTGAACCTTGGATGATGGCCGCGCAGGGCCGCCAGAAACCGCTCGCGATCGTTCATCTGCTCCAGGGTGGTCCGGCGAAGCTCTCAGCAGCGTCATCGGCGGGTGTGAAGACGGCACCCATCTAGAAGAACGCCCCGCCGCTGTATTCACCGAAGACCTCGCGTAGTGCCCCGCAGACTTCGCCGATCGAGGCGCCCTCTCGGAGCGCCTCCTTCATCGAGGGCATCATGTTCGCGTCCCCGCGGGCGACCTCCTTGAGCGCTTCGAGCTTCTCTGTGACCTTGGCCTGGTCGCGGTTGGCCTTCCACTCGCCGAGGCGCTTTTTCTGGCGCTCCTCCGCCTTGGGATCGACCTTCAAGATGTCGACGTCGTCGACGGCGTCGCTGACGTATTTGTTGACGCCGACGATGATGTCCTGGCCGGACTTGTAGCGCTCGTGGTAGCTGGCGGCCGATTCCTCGATCTCCTTCTGCATGTAGTCGAGCGCCTCGACCGAGCCGCCCTGCTCGGCCACCTGACCCATCAGCTCCTTCGCCCGCTCCTCGATCTCATCGGTGAGCGACTCGATGAAGTACGAGCCGGCAAACGGGTCGACCGTATCGGCGGCGCCGGATTCGTGGGCGATCACCTGCTGGGTGCGCAGCGCGATCCTCGCCGATCGCTCGGTCGGCAACGCCAGGGCTTCGTCGAAGCCATTGGTGTGGAGGCTCTGGGTGCCGCCGCAGACCGCGGCGAAGCCCTGCAGCGCGACCCGGATGATGTTCACCTCCGGTTGCTGGGCCTGGAGGGTGACCCCACCGGTCTGGGTGTGGAAGCGGATCATCTGCGGGCGCTCGGAGGTCGAGCCGAAGCGGTCGCGGACGATCTCCGCCCACATCCGCCTGACCGCGCGGAACTTGGCGACCTCCTGGAAGACGTTGTTGTGGCCGTTGAAGAAGAAGGCCAGTCGCGGGGCGAAGTCGTCGATGTCGAGCCCGCGCTCGAGCGCCGCCTCGACGTAGGCAATCGCGTTGGAGAGGGTGAAGGCGACCTCTTGCACGGCCGAGCAGCCCTTCTCGCGGATGTGGTAGCCCGAGATACTGATCGTGTTCCACTTGGGCACGTTCTTGGCGCAGTACTCGAACAGATCGGTGGTCAGGCGCATCGTCGGCTCGGGCGGGTAGATGTAGTTTCCGCGCGCCATGTACTCCTTGAGTACGTCGTTCTGGACGGTGCCGCGGAGGTCCTTCGACGGCACCCCCTGCTCCTCACCGACGAGTTCGTAGAGCAGCAGCAGCACCGTCGCCGGCGCGTTGATCGTCATCGAGGTCGAGACGTCGGAGAGGGGAATCTGATCGAAGCAGATCCGCATGTCCTCGATCGTGTCGATCGGGACCCCGGTGCGGCCGACCTCGCCGTCGCAGATCGGCTCGTCGGAGTCGCGGCCGAGCTGGGTCGGCAGATCGAACGCCATCGAGAGGCCGGTCGAGCCGTGCTCGATCAGGTAGCGGTAGCGCTCGTTGG
>JBPCOO010000104.1:0-11062 GCA_051000155.1 Solirubrobacterales bacterium
CCCTCGAGCGTGGCGCTGAAGAACAGCGTCTGGCGCTTGCGGGGTAGCTGGCCGACGATCCGATCGACGGCGGGCTTGAAGCCCATGTCCAACATCCGGTCGGCTTCGTCGAGGACGAGCATCCGGATCTTGCCGAGGTCGATCGCCCGACGCTGGATCAGATCCTCGAGGCGTCCGGGGGTGGCGACGACGACGTGGGACTTGCGCACGTCGCGCATCTGCGGGTTGATTCCGACCCCGCCGTAGACGGCGCAGACCTTGAGCGCACGGGCGTGGCAGATCGAGTGCATCTCGTCGACGATCTGGGAGGCGAGCTCCCTGGTCGGGGCAAGGATCAACGCCGCCGGCTTGGGACCGTTGGAGTCGAGGCGCTCGACGATCGGCACGCCGAAGGCGAGCGTCTTGCCGGAGCCGGTCGGGGACTGGACGAGGACGTCGGTCCCGGCAGCAGCGTCTTCGATGACGAGCTTTTGGACGGGGAACGGACTGTGGATCTTGCGGCGGCTGAGCGCGTCAGCTACCGGCTTTGAAACGCCGAGATCGGCGAATGACGTAGACATACGAAGTACTTGCTCCTTTGAGCATCGCGTGGATATGTGGGGGAAGTTCGAAAAACCCCGGAGGACGCCGTTAGTGCCGCGAGGGGCGTGGGCGTATACGAAGAAGATGAACCTCTCGGGCGCCCGGTGATCAGCTTCGATGCGCTGCGTGGGGGCTACCCGACAGCGCGAACCGTAGCAGGAGCAGGCGGATTCTCCAACCCCCCCTCGCCTCGGGTTCGGGCTCGGCTACTCGGCGGCCTCGGCTCGGCTACTCGTCGAGGGGTTGAGGTCAGCTACTCGGCCGGGCGGGCTCGGCACCGATGGCCCGGGCGCGACCGAACCGGACCAGCCTTTCCCAGCGCGGAGTCGAGAGCCTGCTCACCGCGAGCTGGACCCCCGGGCCGATCGCCAGGGCGAAGGCCACGGTCCCCAGCCCGACCGTGCCTCCGAGGGCGAAGCCGATGAGCAGGACGGTGAGCTCGATCCCGGCGCGGGCCGCTCGCAGCGAGACGCCTGCGCGCCGGTTGAGGCCGGTCATGAGTCCGTCCCGGGGACCCGGTCCGAGCGCCGCGGTCAGGTAGAAGCCGCTTCCGGTAGCCACGAAGGCGACGCCGGCTACCACCAACGGGATCCCCACGCCCACCGATGGATCCTCCGGCAGCACCAGCAGGGCGATATCGATCGCGACGCCGATCACCACCGCGTTGGCGATCGTCCCGAGCCCCGGTAGCTGACGCAGCGGAATCCAGAGCAGCAGCACGACCCCGCTGGTCGCAACCGTAGCCGCGCCGACCGACATGGGCGTGTTCACCGAGACGCCCTCGGCAAACACGGTCCACGGGGAGACGCCAAGGTCGCTCGCGACCAGCATCGCCTCGCCGAAGCCGAACAGCGCGAGGCCGAAGAGCAGGCGGATGAACACCGGTGCCGGGGCGCGCCAGAGGCTCGGAGTTGGCGTCGCGTCGGGCGCGGGCATCACCGATCAGTCTGGCGAACCTCGAGATGCCTCAGGCGACGGGTGTCGCATCGCGGTTGGCCGATCGGATCGAATCGCTGAATCTTCTCTCTCAGACTCGCGAACGCATGGTTATGCATGACTGTCGGGGCCAACCATGCGCTCGCCGCCCACGACGGACGAACCGGGCGCCTTCGGCTCGCCGCCAGCCAGCGAAGCACCGCCGATCGCCCTAGCCTGCCTGACCCGATGCGGATCGCAATCGCCACCATCAAGGAGATGCCGCCCGAGTTTCGGGACGATGAACTCTTAGTTGAGGCGGTCCGCGCCCAAAGCGCGGAGGTCGACTACCTCCCCTGGGACGATCCCGACTACGACTGGGGCGCACCCGATCTCGTCTTCGCCCGCTCGCCGTGGGACTACACCTTCCGCCACGGCGAGTTCATCGAGTGGGTCCGATCGGTCCCCGCGCCGTTGGAGAACGCCCCCGCGCTGATCGAGTGGAACGCCGACAAGCGCTACCTAGCCGACCTGGCAGAGGCCGGGATCCCGACGGTGGGGACCACCTACGTCGAGCCGGGGGCCGAGCCTCCGCTGATCGAACGCCAGGTCGTGGTCAAGCCGACGATCTCCGCCGGTGGGCGCTCGACCGGACGCTTCGGGCCCGACTCCGCCGGGGCCGCCTACGAGCTGATCGGAAGCATCACCGCGGACGGTGGTACCGCGATGGTCCAGCCGTTCGTCGGGACCGTCGACTCGGCCGGGGAGACCGCGGTGGTGACGATCGCCGGGGAGGTCTCCCATGTGCTGCGCAAGAAAGCCGTCCTGCGGCCGGACGAGGTGGCGCCGCTGCGAGCGGACGGGTTGAGTGCGGCCGAGGCGATGTACGACCCCGAGCTGGTGGTGGCGGGCACCGCCACAGCGGACGAGCTGGAGCTGGCTGAGAGTCTGATCGGCGTCGTCGCCGAGCGCTTCGGCCGCACCCCCCTGGTCGCCCGAGTAGACATGCTGCGCGCTACGGACGGCTCGCCGATGCTCCTGGAGCTCGAGGCGATCGAACCCAACCTCTACTTCGCCCACGGCCCCGGAGCGGTCGACCGCCTCGCCGACGCGCTGGTGGATCGGGCCGCCGAGGTCTAGATCACTGATTCCGAATGACCGTGTCCGCGGGGGCGCGCCTGACCAAGCAGGGCGCCGGACGCGATCCCCGTGCATAGCAGCGCTATGTGCGGGGGTCGTGGGCGGCGATCCTGCGCCGTGTCAGGTGCGTCATCCGTGGGTGCGGGAATAGGAATCAGTGATCTAGGCGGGTAGAGGCGTGCCCCCGGGCCCCGGGTCGGCGTCCTCTCGCCCCTCGCCGTCCTCACCTTCTCCGCCACCCCCGCCGGTCTCCGCGATCCTCTCCCGCCGGTAGGTGAGGAACTCCTTGACGGCAATCTGTCCGGCGGCTGCGATCGGGATCGAGAGCAGCGCCCCGACGATGCCGAGCAAGGTCCCGCCAAAGATCGCCGCGACCACGATCACGAACGGATCGAGCGCCACCGCCCGAGACTGGATCCGCGGTTGCACCACGTAGTTCTCGAACTGCTGGTAGGCGATTGAGTAGACCACCCAGATGATCGTCACCGTGGGGAAGCCGACGAACAGGGTGACCACGCCGACCAGGATCGCTCCGATCGTCGCCCCCACCAACGGGATCAGGTCCAAGACCGCAATCACCACCGCCAGCGCCAGGGGCGAGGGAACCCCGAGGATCGAGAGCGCGATGAACGCGGTCGCTCCGGCGAGGGTGGCCTGCAGCAGGGCGCCGCCGACGTAGCTGGAGACCGCGACCGCCATCCGGTCGAACGCCCGTCGGGTCGCCACCGCCTCCCCCTGCGGTCGGGTCCGCAGGAACGCCTCCACCCACTGACGCCCCCGGGAGACGATGAAGATGCTCATGATCAGGATGGTGAAGATCGCGAACAGCGAGCCGACCAGCCCGGCGCCGACGTCGGCCAGCGCCGCGGCGGCGTCGTCGAGCCGACCGGCGGCATCGGCGGCGAGCTGCTGGAGCTCCTCGGTGAAGTTGAAGTTCTCGTTGAGGTTGCGAAGCTGCTCGCTGTCCTGGACTACCTCGTTGAGGTCACCTACGTAGGAGGGGAAGTTGCTAACCAGGCTGGTGGCGGCCCGCACCGCCGGAGGCACCAGCACCGCTCCGATCGCGATCGGGACCAGGATGAGGCCGAGGTAGACGAGCGCGATCGCCGCACCTCTCGGCATCCGACGGGAGATGACGTTGACCGGAGCCGAGACCGCCACCGCGATGAAGGTGGCAAAGAAGAGCCAGGAGAGCGGGGTCTTCAGCAGGAAGATCAAATACAGCGCGAAGACGCTCGCGACCACCGTCGCCACCACCCGCAGGATCGCCCGGACGGTGGGTTCGCGGCTTCCCGCCGGCGCGGGCGCGGGAGCCCGCGGGATGCTGTCGCCGCTCAATCCGCGAGAGTTCATCGAGATGGATCCTAAGCGCCTATCGGACGTATTCCCGGCACCGCTGCGCCTGCTCTACCGGATCGCGGTGGTGCTCGTCCTCGACGCGGTTGCACTACTGATCCTCTCGGAGCTGTTGACGAACTTCACCCTCGATGGCCCCGCCGCAGCCCTCGGCGCGGCCGCCCTCGTCGGCGTCCTCAACTCGCTGGTGTGGCCGGTGGTGGCAAGGGTCACCCTCCCCCTCAGCGTGCTCACCCTCGGAGCGGCAGCGGTGCTCTTGAACGCGGCTCTGGTCACCGGCGTGATCGAGCTGATCCCCGGGGCCGAGATCAGCGGCTTCCGTGAGGGCGTCGTTGTCACCGTCGGGATCGCGCTGCTGACCGCGCTCGGCTCCGCCCTACTGGCGATTGACGACGACGAGAGCTGGCGGCGGAACGTCGTCGGCCGCCAGCTCCGCCTTCGGGGAGGAGTCAACCGGAGCGAGGTCCCCGGCGTTCTCTTCTGTGAGATCGACGGCCTCGCCCATGAGGTGCTCCAGCGAGCCCTGCGGGACGGGACGGCGCCGAACATCGCCCGCTGGGTTCGCAACGGAAGTCACCGGCTCCACGGCTGGGAGACCGACCTCTCCTCCCAGACGGGAGCCTGCCAGGCCGGCCTGCTCCACGGCGACAACTTCGACATGCCGGCATTTCGCTGGTGGGAGAAGGACCGCGGCGCCGCGATCGTCACCAATCATCCCCGCGACGCCGCCGAGATCGAGCGCCGCCACTCCGACGGCCGCGGCTTGCTGCACGCCGACGGCGCCAGCCGCGCCAACATCCTCTCCGGCGACGCCCCGCACACGATGCTGACGATGAGCACCGTGCTCAGTCGCAGGCTCCCGCTCGGCACCGACTACGCCGGCTACTTCGCCCAGCCCTACGCTGCGGTCAAGAGCTTCGGTGCTGCGGTGGCCGAAGTGGCGCGTGAACGTAGGGCGGCAGCGCGGCAGCGGCGGCGGGGGGTCGAGCCGCGAATCGAGCGCTCCCGCACCTATGCGCTGATGCGCGCCTGGGCGACCGTGGTCCAGCTCGACCTCCAGGTCGCCGCCGTCGTCGGCGACCTGCTCGCGGGCAGACCGACCGTCTACACGACATTCCTCGCCTACGACGAGGTGGCCCACCATTCGGGAATCGAGCGCGCCGACACCCTCGCGGTGCTGGCCAAGGTCGACCAGGCGATCGGACGGATCGCCTTGGCCCTGGAGGAGGCGCCGAGACCGTATGAGCTGGTGGTCCTCTCCGACCACGGCCAGAGCCAGGGCTCGACCTTCCTGCGCCGTTACGGAGTGACGCTGGAGGAGGTGGTGACCGCAGCCTCACGAGCCGACGAGGTGCGGGTGGAGATCGGCGGCGGCGATGAGGCCGCGGCCTTCATTGGCGCCGGGATCACCGAACGCTCGCGCGGGGAGGGAGCGGCGGCGGCGGCGCTGAGCCGAGCCACCAGGGAGCGCCGCGACGAGGCAGAGGCGGTGGTGCTTGAGCCTCCGAGCGCGCGGGCAGCCGACGGCGCCGACAAAGGCGACCTACCCGAGATCTCGGTGATGGCCTCCGGCTGCCTCGGTCTGGTCAGCTTCCCGCGGGAGCCCGGTCGGGTTTCGCTCGAACGCCTGGAGGCCCTCCACCCCGCCCTCATCCCCACACTCTGCTCCCACCCGGGGATCGGCTTCGTCATGGTCCGCAACGCCCGTGGTGAGGCGATGGTGTTGGGGGGCAAGGGGCGGTTGAACCTCTCCAGCGGCGAGCTGTCGGGGGCCGATCCGCTGGAGCCCTTCGGACCCAACGCCGCCCGCCACCTCCGGCGCACCGACGGCTTCCCCAACTGTCCCGACCTGCTCCTCAACAGCACCTACTGGCCCGAGACCGACGAGGTCGCCGCCTTCGAGGAGCTGGTCGGCTCCCACGGTGGCATCGGCGGCCCGCAGAGCCGGCCGTTCGTCTGTCATCCGGCCGGCCTGAAGTGGCCCGACGAACCGGTGGTCGGAGCCGAGGCGGTGCACCGGATCTTCCGCGGATGGCTGACGACGCTGGGCCATCGCGGCTACGAGCCCGGCGCCCCCTCAGCCGCCGACGAGACCACTCCCGGCGGTAGCACCTCCAGCTCGACCTCGGGCGCCACCGCCGAGAGCTGATCGGCGAACCGCTCGACCGGCTCCCGCAACGCCGCCGGGGAGGCGTCCATGCCGATTCGCTGGTAGGTGCCCCAGTGGATCGGGATCGCCCGACGGGGCTGGATCAGGGCGATGGCCTTGGCGGCGGAGTCGGGGTTGAGGTGACCGGGACCGACCCGCGGCCCCCAGCCGCTGATCGGAACCAGGGCCGCGTCAACCCGGCCTCGCAGCTCCGCCATTCCGGCGTAGATGTCGGTGTCCCCGGCGAAGTAGATGCCCGTCGGTCCCGCACCCCCATCCCCACCCTCGCCACCGGGGACGGCCAGGAAGCCGATCGCCTCCCGGGAGCCCACCACCGGCAAGCGGCCGCCATCGTGATCGGCAACCAGCCCCTCGATCTCGATCCCCCCGATCCGCGTCGTCCCCCCCACCCGCAACTCTCGAAACCGGTTCCCGAGCTTGGCGACGGCGCCGGTGACCGACCCCGGACCGATCACCGGCGGGGAGCCGGCCAGCCGCTCGATCGTCGCCAGGTCGAGGTGGTCGCGGTGGGCGTGGGAGACGAGCACCGCATCGATGCGCCCGAGGCTCTCCGGCTCGGGCAGCGGCGCCCGGCGGCGCAGGTGTCCAAGGCGAGGACGGAGGAGTGGATCGGTGAGCAGGCGCAGGCCCTCCACCTCGACCAGCACCGTGGCGTGGCCGAGGTAGGAGACCCGCGCGGCACGCTCGTGAGCCGGTCGTCCTCCGGCGGCCGATTGGGGACGCTCGCTCAGCGGCTCAGCTTGTACGGCCCGCGCCAGCAGGGCGCCAGCTTGGCCGAGCGGTCGGTGACCTCACCGGCGGCGACGCCGAACTGGAAGTCGTCTCCCGCGGCGCGGGCCTGCGCGGCGAGCAGGAGCAGCTCCAGGCCCGCCAGGAACGCGGCGGAGCCGGCGAGGGGCGCGAAGGCTGACAGGGGACGGTGGCAACCCGCTGAGGTGATCACGGAGGCGATCCTATCCACTGCCCCCGACGGCAGCGCCAGCCGCGCGGAGCTCGGCGGAATCCGCCGCCCGTCGGTGGGAGGCGAGGGCCTCCAGGCGAGCCGGAGGGAGATCTCCGAGAGCGCCGGAGACGACATGGACCGGCACGCCGGCACGACGGCAGCGCTCGCACACCTCGCCCACGACCTTGCCGGTCCACGAGCTCGCATCGAGGCACCCCTCTCCGGTGATCACCAACTCCGCCGCCGCCAGGCGGCGATCGAAACCCACCCGGTGCAGGATCTCCCTGGCGCCGGGCACGAGCCGGGCGCCGTGGGCCCAAAGACCCCCTGAAAGACCCCCCGCGGCACCGGTGAACGGCAGTCGGGAGGGGTCGTGTGGGAGCTCCGCCAGCAGCGCCGTCAAGCGCTCGGCCAGCTCGATGACCTGGCCGGGGCCGGCGCCTTTTTGCGGTGCGAACCGAGCGGCGGCATCCACGAACGAGGTCGAGGTGTCGCAGAGGCAGGTGGTCGGGATGCGCTTGGGATCGAAGTGCGCTAGCGCGCCGACGCCTCCGTCGGAGCTGGCGCTGCCACCGCAGCCGATCAGCAGGCGCTCGGCCCCGCGCTCGATCGCATCGGCGGCGAGGACGCCGGTACCGGCCGAGTCGGCTCGGATCGGGTCCAGCTCGTCGGGGTTCAATCGCCAGAGGCCCGAGGCCGCGGCTACCTCGACCACGGCGGTGCCGTCACCGAGCAGCGCGTAGCGGCAATCGACCTCGCGCCCGAGCGCGTCGGGGGCGCGCGCCGAGATCCACTCCCCGCCCTCGACATCAACCAGCAACGAGGCGGTGCCCTCGCCACCGTCGGCGAGCGGGCAGGTGTCGGCGCCCTCCCCGAATCCCGCCGCCACCAGCTCGGCGACCTCATGGGCGGAGAAGGTTCCCTTGAACTTGTCTGGAGCGATCAGCGCGCGCACGGGCTCCGCCATCATGGCGGGATGGCCACCACCGAGACCGAGTCGGAGCCCGAGGGCGTGGATCGCCTCCAGCGGCAGGAGACCGGCCTCGCTCACGTCGCCTCACTCGCCTTCGTCGCGGCGCGGACCATGCCCGGCGCCGGCTTCCCGGTGGCGGTCGGCGGTGGGACCGCGATCGCGCGCGCAACCGAGGGGCTCGGATTCCGCCGCGGGCTCGCCACCGGCACCGCAGCGGTGATCGAGTCTGTCGCGATCCTGGGGCCGGCTCGGATGTCGGCCCCCGCCGGACAGCTCGCGACCGCACCGGTGATCGGCGCGCTGGCGGCCGCTGGTCGCTCCCAGGCGACCCAGGTCGCCGCGGCGGCGCTCACCCGAACCCTGTTCAACCTGGTTGGCACCGCCTTCTTCATCTTCGTGATCGCCGGCAGCGTCGAGACCTTCACCGGCACCTACGACGGCACCTTTGGCAGGATTCCCGGCGCTCCGCAGGGAACTACGGCGGCCTTCATCGGGACCGGAATCGCGCTGCTCGGTTGGTCGGCGGCGGCTACCTGGTTCCAGGTCGCGATCTATGCACGAGCGCGGGGACGATGGGTCGCGGAACGGGATCCGCTGGAAGCGGTCGCCCGCGACGACTCGGGCGCGAGCACGGGCAACGACTCCGCCCCGACCCCCGCCGGTCCACCCGAGACAGCCGGGAGCGGCCGGCTCGACCCGAGGGCGGTGATCGGCGCCGCGACGATCGCCTTCGTCCTCCTCTTGGCCTCAACCGACCCGATCCTGCTCGCCGGGGTCACCGCCTGGCTGGCGCTCGCCTGGGCGGTGGCGCCAGCGGAGCGATCGGTGCTGAGGACCGGTGCGCTTTTGACGGCGATCCTCCTGCTCACCTCCCTGCTCGTCAACCTCGTCGGCGGGGAGACGATCGGCCAGGCGCTCGAGCGCGCGGTTCGCGTCGGCCTGCTGGTCGCGGTCGCCACCTGGATGCGAGGCGCCGCCGGAGTCGACGGTTTCAGGGAGGTCGTCCGCAGACTGCTCCACCGGGTCCGCCGCCGGCAGCTCGTTGCGGAGCTGCGCACGACGCTGGACTCGCTCGCCGGCGACCGCCGCATGGGCGAGGCGCTGCGTACGCTCGCCGCCCGCGTGAAGAAGGTGCGCGACCAGGATCTCTGGGCGATCGCCGACGAGATCCTCGAGTGGATCGCGGAGGAGGCGACCCGCTTTCGAGCCGTTCCCGCGCCGGGCGCGATGGAGCTCCGCTACCGGGCCATCGACGGCGCCCTCATCCTCGGCGCGACGCTGCCGTGCGCAGCCCTGCTGGGCTGAGGGGGATGGGCTCGCCCTCCGCCTCCCCGCAGGCCCCGGCCGCCGCGTTGGTGGTCGCCTCGATCCTCTCGGTCCAGCTCGGCTCCGCCGCCGCAACCACCATCTTCGACCAGGCCGGAGCGGCCGGCGCCAACCTGTTGCGAACGGCGTTCGCGGCCTTGCTCGTAGCTGCCGTGTGGCGCCCGGCGATGGAGCTCCTGCGCGGAAGCAAGGGCCGCGAGGTGATCGCATTCGGGATGGTCCTGGCCGGAATGAACACCTTCTTCTTCCTCGCCTTGGACCGGCTGCCGCTGGGGATCGCGGTGGCGTTCGAGTTCATCGGTCCGCTCGGGGTCGCGGTCGCGGCCTCGCGCAGCCGCCTCGATCTGCTCTGGGTGACGCTCGCCGGCGCCGCGATTCTCCTCCTCGCTCCCGACATCGGCAACGGGCTCGACGGGCTCGGGGTCGCCTACGCCCTGGCGGCCGCGGCCTGCTGGGCGGGCTACATCCTGCTCTCGGCACGGATTGGGCGGACCGGCGCCGGCCAGCACGCCCTGGCGCTGGCGCTGATGATCGCGACCCTCCCGCTGGTGCCAATCGGGATCGTCGACGGCGGCTCCGAGCTGCTCGACCCCGGAGTGCTCGCGATCGGCCTCGGGATCGCCGCCCTCAGCAGCGCGATCCCGTTCTCGCTGGAGATGGAGGCGTTGAAACGCTTGCCCGAGGGCGTCTTCGGCGTGCTGTTGAGCCTCGAGCCGGCGATCGCGGCGGGGGTCGGCCTGGTTGCGCTCGGCCAGAGCCTCGCTGCCGTCGAGCTGGTCGCGATCGGCCTGATCATCATCGCCAGTGCCGGAGCGCTGCGGGCGGCGCCGACGGTGGAGGCGGTGGAGGCCTGAGGGGTACCGTCGGCGGGTGGCCGCCGCTGGATCCCGGCTTGGCCTCGGTAGCGCGGGGTCAGCCCGCGCCTCCCGCGCCTCAGCGTCCGACCAGCTCCAAAAGCTCGGGGATGATCACCTCGTGGGCGTCCTCTTGGAGGTAGTGACCGGCGTCGTCGATCTTTCGGACCTCCGCATCGGGAAAGGTCTTCAGCCACATCCGCTCGAGCATCTCCTCGGTGAAGGCGATGTCACGCATCGCCCAGCAGATCTTGACGTCGCGGTCGGCGAAGGCTTCGAGCCCTTGCTCGACCTCTGCCATCAGGTCGGAGACCCGGCCCTCGGGACCCGAGGGGATCTCCCGCGGGAACATCAGGACCCCGGTACGAGAGGACCAGTCCGGATGGGGGGCGAGATAGGCGCTCCGGACCTCCTCGCTGAGCCGCTCCCGCTTGACCACGCCGCCGAGGAAGATCCCGGCGCGCGTGAACAGGTTGAGGCCCTTGACCAAGCCTTCGCCGATTCCCGGTTGGCGGAAGAGCTTCAGCGGGATCGGCAGGGGGACGTCGTCGGGCGGGCGGTGGGCGAAGGTGTTGAGGATCATCAGCGAGCGGATGCGCTCGGGGTGGCGGGTGGCCCAGCCGAGGCCAATCGGCCCGCCCCAATCCTGGACCACGGGAGTGACCTCGGAGAGGTTGAGTGACTCCAGCAGGGCCTCGGCGCGATCGATGTGGCGGTCGATCGTGTAGAGGTCGGCGTCGTCGGGTTTGTCGGAGCGGCCGAAGCCGAGGTGGTCGAGCGCGATCGCGCGGTGGCCGGCACGG
>JBPCOO010000170.1:0-2786 GCA_051000155.1 Solirubrobacterales bacterium
GAGATCACCCTCGCGGTGTGATTGCGAAGCTCGCGCACCGATACGTCCATCCGTGGCACAGCGTAGCACTTAAGAATCCCCAGGAACCGGGTCCATCTCGACCACGATCGCCAGCTTCTCCTCGTCCCAAAAGGCGATCAGATCGCCGTCGTCCGGCTCTTCGATCCGGTCGGGCTCCCGCATCTCGCTGCGCTCGCAGAGCTCCACCAGCGACCGCCGCACCTCCTCCAGCGGCGGTGGCTCGACCGGCGGCCCCGTAGGAGGCTGCGACCGGTCGCCCGGCAGCCCCGGCGGCACGTCACGCCACCAGACCTCGCCGTTCGGCTCCTTCTTCATCGCGCCAAGCTCGAAGCCCACCTTGAAGTCCTCGGGATCCCAAAAGAAGATCGCGGCCTCCTTCTCGGGGATGGTCTCCATCCGGTCGGGTTCTCGCATCCCACCATCGCGGCAGAAGCCGCGGAAGAATGTCTCCAGCTCTGTGAACGTCGGCTTGTCCGTGTACATGCACCCAGCCTGCCGAAGCAGATGTCACATGTGGGTGACAGATGTGCCGATTGTGGGTCAACTCAGTGACCGGCGCGGGCGTGCTCAATGCAGAGCGCGCTCTCGGGAGCGGCCCGGAGGCGGCCGGTCGCGATCGTCTCGCCGCAGACGTCACAGCATCCGTAGCTTTCCTCCGCAAGCCAGTGGGCCCGTCGCCCGGCCGGACGCTCTACTCAGGCCGAGACCACCGACTTGGTCACCTGGGCCGAGGCGAAGGGCTCGCCATCGCAGGTGCCCTCGGAGCTACAGAAGACCAGCGAGCGGGTCCGCCGGACGACCGAGCCACGGAAGCTGGCTCGCTTGCCTGACTCCACCGCCCTGAACTGGGTGTAGGAGCTGGCGTGGGTGACCGCGTTGGTGCCCTCCCCGAGGGTCGGGACGACCGCCAGATAGGCGGCGACGTCGAGCAATGCCGCGGCGACTCCCCCGTGGAGGATCCCGACGTTGTTCTCGGCGAGCCCGGTGACCTCCAACTCGATCCCGCGCTCGGGCGCGTCCTCGTCGATGAAGCGGAGCCCGAGCTCCCGGTGAAGGGGTACATCGAGCACCCCGGCCGCGATCTGGTTGGTGGTGGGCACAGCGTCAAGGAGGCTATCCGGGTCGGAGCGTGGCGCGAGGAGCGAACTAACCTTCCCACCACTCCCGCAACGTGCCGAGCGCGGTGCCGACCCTCCCCCGCGCCTCCATCGGCCCGGGCATGACGAAGGCCTCGGCGCCGGCCAGCGGTCGCCCGGGGCGGAGCCCGTGGCCGTCGAAGGGGCCGAGCAGGGCGACCGCCGACATCTTGTAGGTGAAGATGATCCTCGGGGGAGCGATCCGTTCGAGCTTGGCCTCCAGCAGCCGCCGGCCGTGCTCCAGCTCCCCCGGTCTGAGCCCGGTTGACCGTGAGGTCGCCCGCTTGACCACGTCGGTGAAGCCGATGCCGGCCGCGAAGGCGCGGTCGTCCTCGAAGCCGGGAGCGGCCGCGAGAAGCCCGGCGCGCTCGAGCCGGCGGAAGAACGTCTGGCCGAAGCGGCCGCGGTAGTAGTGGCCCTGCTCGACGCTCACCACCGAGGGGTTGATGCCAACGATCACCGCGCGGAGGCCCGGCCGGAGGAGATCGGCGAGCGTCTCGACCTCCTCGCCCATCCATTCCTCGGTAGCCCGGTGGCCCGGATCTGCGCCTTCCACGTCAGCTCGAGCCTACCCACGCCCGGGCGAGGGAGGGTTCGCACCGGGCGTGGGTGGGGTTAGCTGGCTCGGTCGGAGTCCCAACGGACCCGAAGGGGGGAGCGGGTCGACGTAGACGGACTCACGATGGTGAAAACCATATCACAGGCTTACAAGGTTTGTAGAGGCTTTGTCCAGCCCTCGCTATGATCGGGTTCGTGGCCCCCGCGAAAGGAAGCTGGCGAATAGGTGAGCTGAGTAGGCGGGTGGGCGTCAGCCCTTCGACCCTGCGCGCCTGGGAGTCCCGCTACGGCCTCCTCAAGCCTCGGAGGTCGGCGGGCAACTACCGCCTCTACGGTCCCTCGGACGAGTCACGAGTGCGACGCCTCCGGGCCCTGATGGGGGAGGGACTGTCGGTCGGGGAGGCAGCTCGGGCGGCACTGCAGAGCGGCGACCGGCCTGAGATCAGCAGCGACCGGATCCCCCGGCTTCGGGAGGAACTGCTGGGGGCCTTCGAGGCATACGACGAGGCGGGAGTACACGAAGCGCTCGACCGGCTGCTGGCGGGCACGCCGGTGGATCGCGCCCTGCGCGAGGTCGTGCTGCCGGTCCTCCACGAGCTCGGAGAGCGCTGGAGCCGCGGCAGCCTCGACGTCGGCGAGGAGCACTTCGGCAGCAACCTGATCGAGGACAAGCTGCGCGCGCTCGCGGCCGAGCGAAAGCCGGGCTCCGGTCCCATGGTCGTCCTCGCGTGCGCCCCCGGGGAGCTCCACTCGATCGGCCTCTGCTGCATGGAGGTTGGGCTGAGGAGCCGCGGCGCCCGGGTCACCTATCTCGGACGGGACACCCCGCCCGAATCGATCGAGCGCGCCTGCCGCAAGGTGAAGCCGGATCTGGTGGTCCTCTCCGCGGTCACCCCCGGCCCCCTCAGGTCGCTCGAAGGAAGGCTATCTTTGCCCGCCGGGACCCGCCTGGCGATCGGCGGCGCGGGCGCAAGCGCCGAGATCGCCGCCGAGCTCGGGGCGGAGCTGCTGGCCACCGATCCGCTGAGCGCGGCCGAGCGGTTGTTGGCCGGGGGCTGAGGGGAGAGCTTG
>JBPCOO010000222.1:0-9084 GCA_051000155.1 Solirubrobacterales bacterium
GGAGGCAGGGGTGGTCGTCGGGCGTGATCGGCCATGCCTCAGCTTTCGCCGGGGAGCGGCGGTCTCCCTGCTCGCCGCTGCTTCAGGGGCCGACCGAGTTCTGGAACAGGGTGTAGCCGATGCCGCCGAAGACGGCGGCGATGATCCAAAAGCGGAGCATGATCTTGGTCTCCGACCAGGCCCTCATCTCGAAGTGGTGGTGGACTGGCGCCATCAGGAAGACGCGGCGGCGGAAGGCCTTGAAGCTGAAGACTTGGATCGCAACCGACAGCGCCTCGATCACGAAGATTCCGCCGAGGATCACCAGCAGGACCTCGGTCTGGGTCATGATCGCGAGCGCGCCGATCGCGGCACCCAGGCCCAGCGAGCCGGTATCTCCCATGAACACCGAGGCGGGAAAGGCGTTGAACCAGAGAAAGCCGACGGTGGCACCGACGAAGCAGGCGCAGAGCACCGCCAGCCCCTCCTGCCCGGTGGTGATCGTGATCGCCAAATAGGCGAGGAAGACGATCGCACAGCACCCCGCCGCCAGCCCGTCGAGGCCATCGGTGAGGTTGACGGCGTTGGAGGAGCCGGCGAGCACGAGGAAGACCAACAGCAGATAGGCGACCGGCCCGAGGTAGATGTCGAAGTCCCAGGTGCGGACCTGGAGGGTTGGATCGAGCATCACCTCCTCCAGGGCAACGAACCAAAGCGCCACCGCGAGACCGATCTGGAAGACGATTTTCCAGCGCGCCGACAGACCGAGCGAGCGACGCTTGATCACTTTGATCCAGTCGTCGGCGAAACCGATTGCCGCGCTCCCCAGAGCGATGCCGAGGACCGCGAGGCTGGCGGTATCGCGATCGCTGAGGATCAGGTAGGGGACGGAGACTCCAACCAGGAAGATCAGCCCGCCCATCGTCGGAGTCCCTGCCTTTTGGTGGTGACCTCTGGGCCCCTCCTCGCGGATCTGCTGGCCGAACTCCCGGTTGCGAATCGCCTCGATGAACTTCGGACCCAGAAAGATCGTGATCAGCATCGCCGCCATCCCGGCGATCAGCACCTCACCGCGATCGATTAACGCGGAGCCCACGTCGCCCCCGAGCTGAGCCGTAACCGACGGCATCAGCCGGCCTCGCCGAGATGGACCCGGAGCTCATCGGCAACCAGCTCCAGGCCGACCGAGCGCGATCCCTTGACCAGGGCGACGTCTCCGGAGCGGAGCTCGGCGCGGCACCAGCGCTCGGCCGCGGATGCGTCAACCACCCACTCGTCGGGCGAGTAGTCGCGGGCCATCTCGCCGACTCCGAGGATCGGGGAGATCCCCAGCTGCCGCGCCCGTGAGCCGATCTCGGCGTGGTAGTCGGCGGCCTTGGGACCGAGCTCGGCCATCCCCCCGAGGATCGCCGGGCGGCGCTGCGCGCGCTCGGTCGCGAGGTGGTCGAGGGCGGCTCGCATCGAGGTCGGGTTGGCGTTGTAGCAGTCGTTGAGCAAGAGGATCCCTTCTCCGAGCCTGACCCGCTCGCCCCGCAGACGCGAGAACTCTACCCGCCCCGGGCTCGCCGCCATCTTCCCGGGGTCGAGATCGAGGGCGACCCCGATCGCAATCGCGCAGAGCGCGTTGGTGAGGTTGTAGGCCTCGGTGAAGCCGAACTCGAAGCTCGCCTCTCCGTGGGGAGTGCCGACCAGCGCCCGGATTCCCTCGGGGGTGGACTCCTGTCGTTCGACGAACACGTCGCCGCCGGGGCCGAAGGAGAAGGACAGGAGGTCGTCGTGCAGGTGCGGGCGCAGCGCCTCGACCTGCTCGGGAACCACCACGCGTCCGTCGGCGCCCACCCCGGTGAGCATCTCCGCCTTGGCGGCGGCGATCGCCTCGAGCGTCCCCAGTAGCTCCAGGTGGACCGGCCCCACGTTGGTGATCGCGCCGACATCGGGCTCGGCGATCAAGCAGAGCTGCTCGATCTGACCGAGCCCGCGCATCGCCATCTCCAACACCAGCAGCTCGGTGTCGCGCGGCGCTGCCAGGATGGCAAGCGGGAGACCAATCTCGGTGTTGTAGTTCTCGGGACTGGCGTGCACCCGCAGCGGCAGGATCGCCTTGCAGATGTCCTTGACCGAGGTCTTGCCGGTCGATCCGGTGATGCCCACCACCGGGCAGCCGACGATCCGCCGCCAGCCCCGGGCCAAGCGTTGCAGCGCGGCCGCGGGATCGCTGGCAGCGAGAACCCAGCTCGATCCGTGCCCCTCCCTCGCCAGATCGGCGCCGTGAGCGCGGTCCACCAGCACGCCCCAGGCTCCCGCCGACAGCGCATCGGAGGCGAACCGGCCCCCGTCCACCCGCTCGCCCGGCAACCCGACGAAAAGGTCACCGCGGCCGACCGCGCGGGAGTCGACCACCGCGCGCTCGGGATAGCCATCCTCGGGGCCGACCGCGAGGATCTCCGCTCCGGCCTCCTCGGCCACTCGCGTCGCGCTGAGGTCGATCATCCACCCACCGCCGGACTCGCGGCCAGCAGGCTCCTGACGACATCGCGATCGTCGAACGGCTCAATCCGACCATCGGCGAACTCCTGGCCCTGCTCGTGACCCTTGCCGGCGACTACGACCAGGTCCTCGGGGCCGGCCTCGGCGAGGGCGAGGGCGATCGCGGATCGCCGATCCTGCTCGACCGCGACACCTTCCGCCCCCCCGATCCCCGCGAGGATGTCGGCGATGATCGCCGCCGGCTCCTCCGAGCGCGGATTGTCGGAGGTTATGATCGCGAGGTCGCTGCCGGCGACCGCCGCCCCGCCCATCAACGGACGCTTGGCCCGGTCCCGGTCGCCGCCGCAGCCGAAGACGCAGATCAACCTCCCCTGACAGAGCCGCCGCGCGGCGGCGAGGACGTTCTCCAGTGAGTCGGAGGTGTGGGCGTAGTCGACCAGCACCGGCAGCCCGCGCCGTCCCTCGATCGGCTCCATCCGTCCGGGAACCGGCCCCGCCCCCCCCAGCGCGGCGGCGGCAGCGTCCGGCTCGATCCCGGCACCGGCTGCGACGGCGATCGCCGCCAGGGCGTTCTCCACGTTGAATGCCCCCGGGAGGGGCAACGAAGCCGCGATCCGCTCGCCCGAGGCCCGGACCCCCAGCTCGAAGCGCGCGCCGGAGGCATCAAAGTCGACGTCGTCGGCGCCGAGGTCGGCCTCGGCGCCGGAGGCCGAGAAGGTCGTCAACTCCGGTCCGGACTCGTCCGCTCCGAGCGAGTCCGCCAGCCGGGCGCCGTAGGGATCGTCGAGGTGGACGGCGGCCGCCGCCGGGGCGGCCCGGCGATCGCTGACCGGTTCGAAGAGAAGACGCTTGGCGGCGAAGTAGGCGTCCATGTCGGAGTGGAAGTCGAGGTGGTCCTGGGTGAGGTTGGTGAAGCCCGCCGAGCGGACGGCAAGGCAGTCGACGCGACCAAGCGCGAGCGCGTGGGAGCTGACCTCGATCGCGCAGGCGCGGTCCCCACCATCAACCATCCTGCGGATCGTCCGTTGCAGGTCGATCGCCTCGGGCGTGGTCCGCACGACCTCCTCGGTCCGGCCGCCCACCACCTGCTTGACCGTCCCGATCAGCCCGCACTGCCGGCCGCTCGCCTCGAATATCTCCCGCAGCAGGAAGGCGGTGGTCGTCTTGCCGTTTGTGCCGGTGATCGCACATAGATCCAGCTCCTCGCTCGGATCGCCGAAAAACCGCGCCGCAAATGGGGCCATCGCCGCGCGGGAGTCGGGGACCACCACCTGCGGCAGCGCGACCCCTAGATCCCGCTCCACCACCAGCGCTGCGGCCCCGGCTTCGGCCGCAAGGGATGCAAAGCGGTGGCCGTCGTCACTCATGCCGCTGACGCAGAAAAACAGCGACCCCGCTTCCACCCTGCGGCTGTCGAGGGCGAGGTCGGCGATCTCGACCCCACCGTCGCCGCGCAGGCGGGCATCTGCTCCTTCGATCAGTGCGGCGAGCTGCATCGACCGCGATTGTAGATTCGCGCGAGGCGTCGAGCCCGCGGCGCGACCCTCTAGGGAGTCGGCGCCACCGCGGGGTCCATGCCCTCCGGCACCCCGCCCTTGCCCGGCGCGATCCCGAGATAGGGCAGGGCGAAGGTCGCGATCTCGCCGAACGCCGGCGCGGCCACCGTGCCGCCGAAGTAGTCGCCGACGGGGTCATCGACGATCACCGCTACCAGCAGCTCCGGGTCCTGCGCCGGGGCGAATCCGACGAAGGAAGCGACGTACTGGGTCTCGGAGTAGGTCCCATCGATCACCTTCTGCGCGGTGCCGGTCTTGCCGCCGAGAACGTACCCGGGAACCGCGACCGAGGCGGTGCCGCCGGGCTCGAGCACGCCCTGAAGCATCTTCCGGGTCTGCCTTGAGGTCTTCTCGCTGATGATCTGCTCACCGGGCTCCGCGGCGATGGCCCGACCGCCGATCGATTCCACCAGCCGGGGCTGGACCAACCGTCCGCCGTTGGCGATCGCGGCGTAGGCGGCCATCATCTGAAGCGGAGTGACCGACAGCCCCTGCCCGATCGGGACGTTGCCGATGGTCGAGCCCGAGTAGTCCTCGGGGCGGGGGACGATTCCCGCCTCCTCCCCCGGGAAGTCGATCCCTGTGGCCTCCCCGAAGCCGAACCTGCGGACCCAGTGATCGAACCTTTCGGCCCCGAGGTCCATGCCGATGGTGACCGCGCCCACGTTCGAGGACACCTTGAGAATGTCGGCGACGCTCATCGTCTCGGTCCCGCGGGGATGGGATTCCTCGATCACCCTGTCGGCGACCTGGATGGAGGGAGCCAAGGTGAACTCGGTGTTCGGGCGAACCTGGTTGTCCTCGAGCGCGGCCGCGACCGTGAACGCCTTGAATGTCGATCCCGGCTCGTAGTTGAATGCGGTCGCCATGTTGTTGAGCTGTGAGGACTCGACCGTCTCGAGCTTGGAGGGATCGAAGGGAGGCCAACTCGCCATCGCCAGGATCGAGCCGTCCTTGGGGTTCATCGCGATCGCGGTGGCACCCTCGGGCTGGTAGGTCTTGCCGATCTCCGAGAGGACCTTCTCGGTCTGACCCTGGATGCTGCCGTCGATGGTGAGCTGGACGTCCTCGCCGCGGACGGCGCCGTCGATCTGCTCGCGGCTGATCTCCTCCCCGAGTGCATCGTTGGTGACTGAGAGCTCGCCGTCGGTTCCCGCCAGGGTCTCTTCCTGGGCGGCCTCGATCCCGAACAGACCCTGGTCCTCAAAACCCACGGCGCCGATCAGGCGCGCGCCGATCTCACCCTGGGGATACTCGCGGCGCGCGTCGGGAAGCAAGCCGATGCCGGGAAGGTCGAGCTTGCGAACGCGGTTGGCGGTGACCAGGTCGAGGCGCCGCTCGACGTACTCGAAGCCGCTGCCCTCGGCTGTGAGCGACTTGAGGATCTGCTCGGGAGGGCGACCCAGCACCTTGCCGAGGTGGCGAGCGGTCATGCCTGGTCGCTCGACCTGGTAGGGGGTGACGAAGACGGTCGCCGCCTCCTCCGAGAGCGCCAAAGGCTCGCCGTTGCGATCGAGGACGGATCCTCGCAGCCCCGGCACCTCGACCGTGGTCGTCTGCTGGCTCTCCGCCGTCGCCGACAGCGCCGAGCCCTTGACCGCCTGGAGCCAGGCGGCGCGAACGATCACCAAGCAGAAGGCGAGGGTGAAGAGGGCGAACAGCAGGCCCACCCTCCGTTCGATCAGCTTCAGCGTCACGGTGCCTCCGTCGAGTCGGCGACCGGAGGCTCGACCTCGACGGTCTCGGGCGCGGCGGGCGGAAGCGCGACCTCGAGGGCCTCGGGCGCGGCCGCGAGGGCGCCGATCTGCCCGCTCTCGAGCCGCGCCGCCGCCTTGGCGAGATCGCCGGCGCCGGCCTCGCGGTAGCGGATGGCGCTCGCCTCGGGCACCCCGAGCCCGGCACCGGCGGCAACCTTCTGCACTCGTTCGACCGACTCGTTGCGGGCGACCCGTGCCCGCAGCACACTGTTGTTGCGCTCCAGCGCATCGATCTCCGAGGCGATGCCGTTGGCCGAGGCGCTCAGCCCAAGCCCCCAGACGTTGAGGGCAACGATCCCGCCGAGCAGAACCGCGAGCACCCCGATCCACATCCGGGTTCTGCTGAGACCGACCACCACCCCGGAGTCGGCGAGCCCGCCCACCGCCCCTGCGGTCCTTCCGACTGCGCTCGCGGGAAGCCTCGCCATCCCGCCGGGCGGGGTTGCCGAAGCGCGAGAGCGCCGCCGGGTCTTGGCCGGCGCGCGCCGAACGGGGGCCTTCCTCGGCGGCGCCCTACGGGTCGGTGCGGTCCTCGCCGGTGCTGCTGCAGCCATCAGAGCTCGCCTCCTTCATCGATCTTGCTTGCAACGCGAAGATGCGCCGAGGTCGAGCGCGGGTTCTGGGCACGCTCGCCGGGACTCGGCTCTACGCCTCCGCGGGTGAGCAGCTCGGCCTCGGGGGTGCGATCGCAGACGCAGACGGGAAGCTCGGGCGGGCATTCGCAGCCGCGGGCGCGATCGGCGAGGAAGCGCTTGACCCGCCGGTCCTCGAGCGAGTGAAAGCTGATTCCCGCCAGCCTTCCGCCCGGAGCGAGCAGGCTCCAGGCTCTCGGGAGGGCTGCGTCGATAGCGGCGAGCTCGTCGTTCACCGCGATCCTGACCGCCTGGAAGCTCCGCTTGGCGGGATGCCCCCGCCCGAAGCGTCGCTTGGGCGGAAGGGCACCGCGGATCACCCCCACCAGCTCCCCCGTGGTCTCGATCGGCCGCGCGGCGACGATCTCGCGGGCGATCGAGCGGGCGTGGCGCTCGTCGCCGTAGTCGCGCAGGATCTCGGCGATCCGGCTCTGGGGCCACTCGTTGACAACGGTCGCGGCCGAGAGGTCGGCTTCCGGATCCATCCGCATATCCAGAGGGGCGTCGAAGGAGTAGGAGAAGCCGCGCTCCCGAGCGTCGATCTGCGTCGAGGAGACGCCGAAGTCGAAGTAGACGAGGTCGGCCCGCTCGCCGCTTTCGGCCAGCTCGGCCAGCGCAAGATCAAAGCGGTCGCCGATGAAGATCGACCGGCAGGGGAGATCGGGCTCGACCTCGGCGAACCGCTCGCGGGCCGAGGGATCGCGGTCGATGCAGATCAGGGTCCCCTCGGGGCCGATCCGCTCGGCGACCAGCCGCGCGTGGCCACCGCTGCCGAAGGTGCAGTCGATGGCGGTCTCCCCCGGACGCGGGTCGGCGAAGTGGATCAGCTCCGCAACGAGGACTGGAACGTGCTCGGTCGGCATATAGGTCAGCGTTGCCATCTCAGCTTGCCGCCTCCGCCGAGGGGAACCGGTCGGCGAGCTTCTCGGTCAACTCCTTGGTCGACGAGTTCACCTGTTCGCTCTCGGTTCCCCATGCGGACCTGTTCCAGATCTCCAGGTGATCCCCTACCCCGACCACCAGACAACCGCCGGATAGCGAGGCGTGGTCGATCAGGTGTGAGGGAAGGCGGATCCGGCCGGCCGCGTCCAGCTCGCCTTCCTCGGAGCTGCCGAAGAAGCGCCGCCGCAGGCGCCGCGCATCCTCGCCCATCTGGTTGAGCGGGTTGAGGAAGCTCTCCTCCATCCGCTCGGCAGCTTCCCTGGGCCAGAGCTCGACGCAGGGCTCGACCCCGGCCATGGCGACGACGCCGCCCGCGAGGCCGGCGCGGTGGGAGGCCGGAATGGTGAGCCGGTCCTTCGCGTCGAGGTTGTGTTCGTGCTGACCGCGGAGTGCCATCTGAAGGTCCCGGGTGGTGGTTTGGCGAAGGTCGTGAGAAGTGATTGGGCCGGAGTGAGGAGAGGGGAGGACTCTCACCACTCCGGCCCGGTTGTCTCAACTGCTCGCCACTCTATCCCACTACGCCCCACAATGCACCACGAGCCTCCACGAAGCTGCTTGGACGCCCCTCGCTCACTCCCACGGCGAGCCGCTGGATACGTCGTTTTCGGCTCTGCAATGGGGCTCGCGCGGGTTTGGGATGGCGGGGCACGACCCCCTTCGTCGGGCTTGCAAGTCACCGTTCAATTCGAGTGAGCGTGGCTCCAACCTCGCGCCCGGGGTCGCGAGGCCCGGGCCGCTGACCGCTTCCGATACTCGCGCCCGGCACTTCTCCGATCTCGTCCTGCTGCGGAAGGGGAGCCGGAGCTACGTCAAGCACCTGATGCGGGGCACCCTCCCCGGCGGAGTCGAGGGAGCCCTCGGCCATTACACCTACGAGACCGAGAGCCGCGACAGCGACGGGAACAAGCAGACCAACTACCACCACTTCACCGTGGCGACCGCCTCGATTCCCGCGGCCGCCTACCGCGTCTCCGAGCTCCACTGTCAGCGTCGGGTCGGACTACGGGTAACTCGACTCCGCCGAAGACAGGTTTCGCCGCATGAGACGCCTGGAGCTGGAGAGCGAGGCCCTCGATCGCAGGTCGGAGATCTTCTTCGGCCCGGGCGACGAGGAGAACTGGCTCCATCAGCTCTTCTCCCCGAGCTTCGTCATCTGGCTGGCCGAGGAGACGCCCGAGGGCCTCGCCTTCGAGCTGTCCGTCGGCGCGCTCTGCGTCAACGTCGATCGCCGGCTCGACGAGGCCGCTCAGCTCGACGGCTTCTGCCGCGCCGCCGCGGTCGTGGCTGCGCGGATCGCCGAGGAGGCAAGCGAGTAGTGCCGGGGCGCTGGCGGACCAGTAGACGGAGCTAGCGAACCGGGCTCGAGGGCCGACGCCAATCTTCGACTGCCCCCTCGCGCTGAGTCGACTCTTCGGACCCATCCATCTCGGCCAGCTCCGCAGTTGAGGGGATTCGAATCGCGATCTGAGCAGAGCCGAGCCCGGTCACCAACAGGCCGATGGCCAGCGCGAAGCGCGCGACTTCCTCCGAGGCCTCCATCAAGGTGAGGGTCGCGCTGAGGCTGCGGCCAGTCCAGCCGCGACGCCGATCAGAGTTACGTCTTCCACGAGATGTCTCCGCCGCTCCACGAGCGCCGATCCGCGCATGCCACGGGTTCGGGCGAGTGCCTGACGATCTCCAGGCCGCGAGCGTCGCCGAGAACCCTCCGAACAGAGCGAGCAGCTCCCCGGC
>JBPCOO010000248.1:0-5102 GCA_051000155.1 Solirubrobacterales bacterium
AGCCACTTGGCGTAGAACTTGGAGGCGCCGACCGCGAGCTTGGCCTTCTCAGTCACTCCGCCGTCACCCTCGATGATCTCCCCGGCCACCTCGAGATGCTTGTCGACCGCCTCGCGGGCGATCATCAGGTGCATGATCTCCGAGGAGCCCTCGAAGGTCCGGTTGATCCTCATGTCGCGCATCACCTGCTCGACGGGGATCGGCTTCTCGCCACGGGCCTTGAGCGACTCGGCCGTCTCGTAGCCGCGGCCGCCGCGGATCTGCATCAGCTCGTCGGTTATCTGCCAGCCGAGCTCGGAGGCGTAGAGCTTCGACAGCGCCGCCTCGATCCGGATGTCGTTCGACTTGTCGTCGGCGAGGCGGGAGGAGACGTCCAGCATCGCCTCCAGCCCGAAGGCCGAGCCGGCGATGAAGGCGATCTTCTGCGCGACCGCGTCGTGCTTGCCGACCGGGCGGCCCCACTGGACCCGCTCGGCAGCGAACTCGCGGGCGATCTTGGTCGCCCACTTGCCGACGCCGACGCAGATCGCCGGCAGCGCCAGGCGGCCGGTGTTGAGGGTCGACAGGGCGATCTTGAGGCCCTCGCCCTCCTTGCCGATCCGGTTCTCGGTCGGAACGAAGACGTCGGTCAGCTCCGTGACGGAGTTCTCGATCCCGCGCAAGCCCATGAACTGGTTGCGGTGGGTGACCTCGAGCCCGTCGCTGTCGTAGGGGAGGACGAAGGTGCTGATGCCGCCGCGTCCGCCGTCGTGCTTGGGGACCTTGGCCATGACGACGACGATGTCGGCGAAGGCGCCGTTTGTGGCCCAGAGCTTGGTCCCGGTGATCTTGTAGCCACCTTCGACCGGCTCGGCGATCGATCCCATACGGGCGGGGTCGGAGCCGACGTCGGGCTCGGTCAGCAGGAAGGCGGAGATGTGGTCGGTGGCGACCTTCGGCAGCCACTTCTGCTTCTGCTCCTCGGAGCCGAACAGCATCAGGGGCTGGGCGACGCCGATCGACTGGTGGGCGCTGAGCAGGGTCGAGAGCGCCGAGCTCCAGACTCCGGCGATCATCAGGGCGCGGTTGTAGTAGACCTGCGAGAGGCCGAGTCCGCCGTACTTCTCGGGGACCTTCATTCCGAGCGCGCCCATCTCCTTGAGCCCGTCGATCACGTCGGTGGGAATCTTGGCGTCCTTCTCGATCTGCATCGGGTCGACCTTCTCCTGGAGGAAGCTGCGGAAGGTCGAGAGGAACTTCTCGCCCTTTTCCACCGCGTCGGGATCGAGCTTGGGCTGCGGATGGATCAGGGAAAGGTCGAACTCCCCCATGAACAGGCCCTTGCCGAAGCTCGGACGCTCCCAGGATGTCTCGCGCGCCTTCTCGGCGACGTCTCGTGCTTCCTTCTCAGATACCTCGACGGCCATGCTGGTGCTCCTTGCTCGGTGGGGGAAGGCTCTTTTTGCTACCCCTACCTCTACCCGGTCAGGGGTGATCTCACTCCTCAGTCTAGCCGCGGCCCGCCACGGGCTTTGGGGGCGCGGATTCCGGTGTTCTAGCCTCCCACGCCGCATGGCGATCGCGATTGCATCCAATCTGGCCAAGGACATGGGCGGCGAGCCCCTGTTCGGTGACGTCTCGTTCAAGCTCGAGCCGCGCGACCGGATGACTTTGGCCGGGCGCAATGGCGCCGGCAAGTCGACGCTGCTGCGGATCCTCGCCGGGGAGTTGTTGCCCGACAGCGGCGGCGTCAATCTGCAGAAGGGGCGCAAGGTCGCCCTCCACGATCAGCGCCCGCCGCGGGCAACCGAGGCAACCCTGCGCGAATACATCCTCAGCGGGCGGCAGGAAATGATCGAGCTGGAGGCTGAGCTGGAGCGGCTGGAGGCGGCGATGGCCTCCGGCGACCACGGCATCGAGACGATGGAGGCCTACTCCAAGGTGCAGTCCCGGCATGAGCTGGAGGGTGGCTACCGCTGGCGCGAGGCGGTTCTGGCGGTGCTGACGGGGCTGGGGTTCGGATCCGAGCACTTCGACCGTCGGCTCGACAGCTTCAGCGGTGGCGAGCTCACCCGCGCCTCGCTCGCTCGCTCACTCGCGGCCAAGCCCGACCTGTTGCTCCTCGACGAGCCCACCAACCACCTCGACATCGAATCGCTCGAGTGGCTGGAGACCTACCTGGTCGGGCTCGACTCCGCCGTCGTTCTGGTCGCCCACGACCGCTGGTTCCTGGAGGCGGTCGGCACCTCCGTGCTGGAGTTGGAGGCGGGGCGCGGTCGCTTCTTCGCCGGACCCTGGCACAAGTGGCGACAGGAGCAGGCGGCCCGCGAGCTTGCATTGGGCCGGGCGATCGAGAAGCAGAAGGCGGAGATCGAGCGGATGGAGAAGTTCGTCGAGCGCTTCCGCTACAAGGCGACCAAGGCGAAGCAGGCGCAGGCGCGGGTCAAACAGATCGACAAGATGAAGACCTCCGGACCGGTGGCCGAGCGTCGTGACAAGCGCAGCCTCAGCTTCAACTTCCCCGCTCCCGAGCGCGCCGGCCGCTTCGTGATCAAGATGCAGGACGCCCGGATCGAGGTCCCGGGACGGGTGCTGATCGACGACGCCGCGCTCCAGCTCGAGCGCGACGAGCACGTCGTCCTGGTCGGTCCCAACGGCGCCGGCAAGACCACCCTGATGGAGACCATCGCCGGCCGACGAGAGCCCGCCGACGGCAAGGTCTCCCTCGGCCACAACGTCCGGGTCGGTTACCTCTCCCAGCACGCGGATACCGCCGCTGGAGAGGGCACCGTGCTCGAGGCCTTCCAGCGCGAGACCAAGCTCAGCGGCCAGAAGGCCCGCGACCTGCTCGGCCACTTCCTCTTCTCCGACAAGGAGGTCGACAAGCGCCTCGCCGACATCTCCGGTGGTGAGCAGAGGCGCCTGTCGCTGGCGATCCTGGTCGCCTCCGGCGCCAACGTCCTGGTGTTGGACGAGCCGACCAACCACCTCGACGTCGAGAGCCGCGAGGCGCTCGAGGACGCGCTCGGCGCCTTCGAGGGCGCGGTGCTCCTGATCAGCCACGACCGGGCCTTGCTCGAGGCTGTGGGGGATCGCACCCTGGCGGTCGAGGGCGGCGAGCTGCGGAGCTACTCCATGCACTGGGCGGACTACCGCAAGCTGCGGGAGGAGCGGGAGGAGGAGGCCGCGGAGTCGGCGGGCTCGAATACTTCGGCGGGTTCCGGGGAAAAGGGCAAGCGTTCCGGGTCGCGCAGAGGAAAGGGGGCGGGGGCGAACGGCAACGGTGCTGGTTCGGCCAACGGCAAGCCGGGCTCGGGCGGCGCGCTGTCGAAGAACGCGAAGCGCAAGATCGGTTCGATCGAGCGGGAGATCGGCAAGGCCGAGGAGGCGTTGAAGTCGCTCGAGGACGAGCTCGCCGACCCGGCGAACTGGGCGACGCCGGAGAAGACCGCGAGCGCCGCCCGCAAGCACGAGCGGGCGAAGCAGAAGGTCGAGGAGCTGTACGAGTCACTCGAGCGAGCGGGGGGCTAGCGGTGGGGGAGGCAGGGGCGGCAAGCACGGGGGACGGTGCGGTCACGGTGCGCGAGGCCGAGCCCGCCGAGCTGGGGTCGATTCGAGACATCTACAACGCCGTGGTAGAGCACTCACTCGCGGTCTGGAGTGAGCGAGCGGTTGATGCCGCCGAGCGTCGGAGCTGGTTCGCCGACAAGCGCGCCGCGAAGGAGCCGGTCCTAGTCGCCGTGGCCGAGGGGGAGATCCTCGGCTTCGCCACCTACGGCCGCTTCCGCAACCACTCCGGCTACGACGGCACGGTCGAGCACACCCTCCACGTCCGCGAGGGGGCCCGAGACGCGGGCGCCGGGAGCCTCCTGCTGGAGGCGATCATCGACCGCGCCCGGACCGCCGGCAAGCACGTGATCGTCGCCGGAGTGGGCGCTCAGAACGAGGGCTCGCTCCGCTTCCATAGGCGCCACGGCTTCACCGAGGTCGGCCGCATGCCCGAGGTCGGCCGCAAGTTCGACCGCCGCCTGGATCTGGTGCTGATGCAGCGGATGCTGGGGTGAAGGGACGCGGAACTCGGGTGGAGGGCGTGAGCTCCGGGATCAATCGGGGTTGCTAGCGCGGTGATGATCCGACCCGGCCACCAGCAACCATCGAGTCAGTCCTATGCGCCGTCGGGCCAGGCATGGATCCGGGGCTGGTCGCCGGGCAGCGACGACGCCAGGATCTCGAGATCCTCCACATCTCCGGTGAGTATCGGCTCGGACCGTTGAACGGCGACCGCAATCAGATGGGCGTCGACGACGTCTGAGGTTCCCGATCTGGCGAGGATCGCTCCAACGGCGGCTCCTTCGTCCAGGGGGTAGATTTCGACCGCGCCAAGGAGCTTTGACAGGCGGGCTTGGCGCGACCCATCCCTCCAGACTTGAGCGACCACCGGATGGGTAGTGGAGAGAGGAGTGTTCTGGCGCAGCGAGGCCACCAGGAACCCCTTGGCGTCCCGTGCACCTCGGTCGATCGAGACGAGAAAGCCGGCGTCAAGAATCAAGGCCGTAGCGCTCGGTCATCGCTGCCACTGCCTGGTCGTCCACCGGTCCAGTCTCGCGCTCCCATTCACTCAGCAATTCGGCAAGCGCCGAGCGCCGCTGGGCCTCCGCCGCCACTAGCCGAAGGCCTTCCCGCAGCACATTTGAGCGTCCTCCGTGTCCCTCTGCCAGCCGGTCCAGCGCCAGCTCCTCCTCGGGACTCAACCTCACCGTCGTCGTCGCCATGGAGGTCAATGTAGCACGAACGAATTACACAGACGAGGGGCCGAGGGGCCACGGCGTGCCCTACGCCCGCAGCGCCTTGTCCACTACCCGCGCGCAACGCCTCCCGTCGGCGATGGCGGTCACCACCAGCGACGCCCCGACCCGGCAGTCGCCCGCGGTGTAGACGCCGTTGACGTTGGTTTTAAAGGCCGTGTCGCGGATGTTGCCGCGCTTGTCGAGCTCGAGGCCCAGCTCGCCGACCGCGCCGCCGGGCTCGGGGTTGGTGAAGCCGATCGCCACCAGGACCAAGTCGACGTCGAGCTCGAACTGGCTATCGGGAACCGGCTCGATCGTCTGCGAGGAGATCCCGGT
>JBPCOO010000263.1:0-8608 GCA_051000155.1 Solirubrobacterales bacterium
TTTGCTTGCGTCACTGCGCTAACTATAACAAAGTTTCTATAGGTCGCTACCAATATTGGCCGCCAGCCCGGCGCGGAATCCGATATCGATCTGCTGGACGCGGGAAGCGGGTCGAGATCCGTGATGGGGACTGGCTGATCAACCAGGTAACCATTTGCCGCTTCGACGGTCGCGAGATGCACGTCACCGGCATCGTTGAGCTGGTGCGTGATCAGCCGATCGCGGTCTCAGCCTATGCGCTAACGGCCCCCGCCTCAGAACGCGGTCGCGGCGGAGATGCGCCCTCCGCGGCGAGCTCCTCCCGGTAAATCCCAAGCGCCTCGCCAATTCGAAGCTCGGCTTCGGCTCGAGAGTCGACCGCTGCAACTACTCCTGGCACGTCGGGCAACTACGCGGACCAACCTCCGTCATCGGCCGACTCATAGATCACCGTGTAATCGCTCATCTCAAATCCTCGATCCCAGTTGCCTTCCGGATGCCAGCCACGCCCCATTCGCCGGCCCGACCCGGACGTCAGAACGCCTCCCTCCCCACCGACTAGATAGGCATGGAGCTGACCGTCACCGCCTATCCCCTGAACCTTTCCGTCGACTGGACAAGTGACTACACCCTCGCCCTGTCCGGCGGCTACGTCGTCGATGGGAGGCCCAAGTCTGAGTACGTCGGGCTCAGCGACGACATCGCCTTCGTGCTCGACCAGCCCGAAGGCGAGATCGTCGGCCTCATCGCCCAGAATGTGGCACCTCGAAGGTGGCCGAAATCTCGGGGCCAGGACCGCCCTCAGGCTTGACCTACGCCGCCGCCACGCTCCTCGCCACTTCGAAGGTCTCCTCCGGCATCGGCGAGAGGAGTTCCCACGTAAAGGCGACCGGCCGCTCACCTTGGTGGCTCTGATACCTCACTGGCCCGAGGAACTCGTAGGGCTGGGTCCCCAGCTCTCCGCTGCGCTGCTCCCGGACGAACAGCAGCACTCGAGAGCCCTCCGCCTCGTGGTTGATGTAGCGCTGGACCGTTGGCTGTGTGGGCGTCTGTCGCGACTGGGACTCCCAGTGGAAGAGGCTCGGGCTGACTGCGTAGTCCCGATACATCGTGGTCGGTGAGTAATCGCGCTCGGCCTTTCTCAGGTCGACGAAGAACACGTCCGAGCGGGCTTGGGGCACCCAGAGGATTCCGCCCTGGGTGACCTTCGGCTTGACGCCCGACTCATATCCGAGCGCGGCGACGATCTCCTGTCGGGAGTAGCGGGCGTGCCGGGTCAGGGGCACCTCGGGCTCGAGCGGCGAGGGGCCAGGACGCGTCCGGGAACGCCCATCGACCACTTCGAGCATCTGCACTAGCTCCTCCCTGACGGTGTCCTCGCTCCAGAGGACGTCGAGAAATGGCTCGAGGGAGTCGTGCGTCCCCGATCCGGAGCCAAGACCCCAAGCAAGCATCGTCAGCAGACGCGTGTGGCGCTCATCCATCGACTCGAGGAGCGGCGGAGTGTCGGCACGCAGCAGCTGGCTGTAGAAGGTGACGCGCTCTGGGTCGTCGATGTGGGTCATCCGCCCGATCGCTCGTAGCGCCCGCTGCTCGAGATCTTCGTCCGCCGTGGGTGGGGTCGAGTGGCCCGCGTCGCGCCGGAGCTGAGTCCAAGAACGCGTTGTCCCGCGGTAGACGTCTTCGAGGCGGTGGTCCCGGCGGGAGAGATACTCGGCCAGGGTCGTACCGTCCGGCTCAGCTGCGAGATCGTCGACCAGTGCGTTCCAGCGTGATCGGTGGGCCGCGGCCCGGAGGTTCTCGAGGATGATCTCCCGTGATTGACGGTCGAGATCGACGGTGCAGCCCGCCGGCAGGAACGGGAACTCGTTCTCGACCTGACGCTGGATCGACCCCCTCCTGATATCGAGGATTGCTCGCAGCCGGTCCTCAAACCGGAACTCGCGCCGGTGCTGGCCGATCATGTCGATGACGGTCAGGTGGCTCTTCCCCTCGGAGCGACGCAAGCCGCGGCCGAGCTGCTGGGTAAAGAGCGTGGCGGACTCGGTCGGACGCAGCAGGAGCAGGCAGTCGACATCGGGCACGTCGACCCCCTCCCCCAGAACCTCGACGCTGAAGATGCAGCGGAGCTCACCGCGCTGAAGCTGGTCGAGGGCGCGCGACCGCTCATCCGGTGTGTCGTCTCCGGTGAGGGCAACACTCTCCAGGCCGGCATCGGTGAACTTCGCAGCCATGTAGCGGGCGTGCTCCTTCGAGACGCAGAACCCGAGCGCGCGCATCGACGCGGGGTCGGCGACGATCCGGCGAATGCCTTCGAGCAGCTTGGCTACCCGGAGGTCGTCGTTGGAGAAGATGCTGCTGAGCTCGGACGCGACGTAGCCGCCACGCCGCCACGTGACCGTGGAGAGGTCGGTCCCATCGGCGACGCCGAAGTACTGGAACGGAACGAGAAAGCCCTGGTCGATTGCTTCCCAGAGGCGAAGCTCAACCGCGACGCGCCGGTCGAACCAGGTGGTGACATCTTTACCGTCGAGGCGCTCGGGAGTGGCGGTCAGGCCGAGTAGCTCCTTTGGCTCGAGCCGATCTAGGAGCCGGTCGTAGGTCGCGGCGGCGGCGTGGTGAAACTCATCGATGACGACCACGTCGAATGCCTCCGGATCCAGCTCTGCCACGCGCTTGGAATCGAGCGACTGAACCATCGCGAATACGTGGTCCCCGCTAGCGGCTCGACCGCCGCCGTGGATCTCGCCGAAGGAGCCGTTCTTGAGCACGGCACGGTAGGTGGCCAGGGACTGACGGAGGATCTCCTCGCGGTGGGCGACGAACAGGATCGAGAGCTCGCCGTGCTGCTGGACGAGTTGCTTGTAGTCGAGGGCTGCGACGACCGTCTTGCCGGTTCCGGTGGCAGCTACGACGAGATTGCGATGGCGATCGTGGCGGTCGCGCTCGATCGCGAGCGTCTCCAGCATTCGCGCCTGGTGGGGATAGGCGCGCACATCGAGATTGGCGAAGCTGATGGTGCTGGCCTCACCCAGCGATCTCCGGTCGTGCTCCCCCAAGGCCCGCTCTAGGTCGTCCCCGTTCACGGCCGGGTCGTAGGACTCGAAGTGCTCGGATTCCCAGTGGCCGTCAAAAGTCATACGCACGCGATCGACGACGTGGGCAGCGTCGCTGGCCGAGAGGCGGATGTTCCACTCGAGACCATCGAAGAGCGCCGTATGGGAAAGGTTCGAGGAGCCGACGAAGGCTGTGGTCAGCCCTGCTGACCGCTCCAGGAGCCAGGCCTTCGCATGCAGCTTCGTCGTCCGGGCATCGAGCGCCACTCGGACCTCCGCTCCGAGGCCAACCAGCTCGTCAACGGCCCGCTTCTCGGTTGCGCCCATGTAGGTGGTGGTGATGACGCGAACCCGCCCCCCACGACCGACGACTTCAGCCAGCGCATCGCGCAAATGGCGCACGCCTGACCAGATAACGAACGCGCAGATCAGATCGACCGAATCAGCGCTCGCGAGCTCGCTGCGCAGCTCGGAGCCGATGTTGGGCTGCCCCTCGGCATTGACGAGCAGGTCGCTCTGAGAGAAGGGGATTGACGGTTTCGGCGGCAGCGGCATGGGATCGCCGAGTGAGCTGCGCCCGGAGATGCCTTCAAGGATTCGGGCCGGGAGGACGATCTCATCGTCGGCCGGCGCGTCGGCGCCGAAGGCACTGCCCAGAAGGGCGTTGACTTGCCTGGCCTGGAGGTCGGACGACTCCAGATCGCCGAGGACCGGACGAAGGGCTTGAGCGAGGTGGCGAACGAGGCGCTCAGGAGCTTCGGCCGAGTCCAGGTCCGATGCGACTAGGAGGTCATCATCCAGCTCGGCAAGGGCGGCCGCGAGCGCGCGGGTGATCAGATGATCTCGCGGCCCCTCGAAAGCTCCGTCCCGCTCCACGCGCCCAGCCTATCTGCGACAACCCGCACGCGAGTTCCAATTCGCTGACTAGATCGGCTCAAGCTTTGACTTTCAGCGCACCACCTGCGCGTCGGGGTCCCCTAGCTTCGTGCTCATGCTCGAAGAAGGCCGACTCGCCCACCGCAGACTGCTCCTCGATTGGCTCGACACTATTTCCGACCGCCCGCTTGGTTCTACGATGAGATCGAGGTGGCCATCGACCTTGCTTCTCCTCTCGCCCAGTTTGACGGGCAGTCGAAGCTCTCACAAGAGGCGAATAGAACCTATGGGGTGATGCCACCCGGCCCCGGTCATCCCTAGCTTGTGCATCAGCCGGGCGAAGCCGGTCGGCTTGTCGGTCGGATCTACTGGTGGGATCTCAGCCACGACGCGACCCCCTACCCCGTAAGCCCCTGCCGCGGCTCCTCCCCCAGATACCGAACCGCCTCCTCGACCGGGGACCACGACGAAGGTGTGGCCGGCAGGGGTCTAAGCCCGCAACGCCTCGGCGAGCACGGCGGCGGCGTCCTCGCGGGGGATCTCGGCGCGGTCGAGGTCTTCGCCGAGCTTGACCCGGCCGGTTCCCTGCTCGTCGGTGAGCGCTCCAGGCCGGACGATGAGGTAGCCGAGGCCGCTCTCGCGCAGCTTCTCGTCGGCTCGACCCTTGGCGCGGATGTAGACGTCCATGACCTCGTCGCCCTGGTGGTCGGCGTCGGCGCCGATCGAGCTGACCATGACGTAGCGGGTGTCCTCGAGCTGCTTGGCGGCCTCGATCAGCTCCTGCTCGAGATCGCAGATCGCCGGCTCGGCGCCGAGGTCGGTGATGTCCTGCTCCTGGTCGGGGTCGCGGATCACCGAGACGACCTCATCGCCTCGCTCGACCAGCATCTTGGCCAGCAGCAGGGCAATGGTCCCGTGGCTCCGGCAATCGCAACGCGCATCTGTGGTCCTTTCGGGCAGTAATTGGCTACGAGGAAGGCCTCAAGGGCAGCCGTCAGCACGGCAAGAAGGCTTTGGTCGGTAGCGCCATCGAGGTCCGAGGGGCCGGCTCAGGGCGTCTGCGTCTGCAGATGCTCGCCAACTCGCAAGCGAAGACGCTGCAGGCGTTCACGCAGGCGACTACGGCCTCGGGGGCGATCGTCCACACCGATGGATTGAGGTCCTACGCTGGCTTGACCGAGCTCGGCTATGACCACCGGCCGCGCAAGCAGACAGGTGCGGCAGCGGGAGACGAGCTACTGCCGCGGGCCCACCGAGCGATCTCCAACCTCAAGGCGTGGATGCATGGCACGCATCGAGGCGTCTCACATGAGCACCTGCCCGTCTACCTCGACGAGTTTGTCTTCCGCCATAACCGCCGCGGCACCCCGATGGCCGCTTTCCAGACCCTGCTCGGGCTGAGTGCGATCCACGATCCGACGACTTACGACGAGATCACTGCGCTCAGGGATGCAGCCTGAGCCAACCGGATACGCATCAGGGCTCTAGATCCCACTACCCCCTCGGAGACGGTTGAAGCCTTGCTTCTCGGTCGCGCACAGCTCGAAGCCGTGCTGCTCGCCGCTCGCGGTGCGGTCGTCGAAAGGTGTCATCGGCTGTGACGAAGTTGACTCAGACTTTGACGTTTAGCGCGCCACGTGCGAATCGAGACCTCATAGCTTTCCAGCCATGCTCGAAGAAGGTCGGATCGCACGTCGCAGACTGCTACTCGATCAGCTCGATTTCTACTTCCGTCCACCCGCGTGGTTCTATGAGGAGATCGAGGTCGCGATCGACTTGGCGTCTCGTGGCCGTGAGGACGAGCAAACGGAACTCGAGGGTCGCCGCTACCCCGTCCGGGAGCTGATCGACCACTACGCGCTCGACGAGCTGGTCGGACTCACCCGAAAGTCGCGTGACCTGGACTGCGACGGTTGCATGCAGTTTGGGTGTGAGCAATGCGAATCGCTACGCTACGGGGAATGAAGACATTGCAGATCCGAAACGTCCCCGACGACATCCACCGCCAGCTACAGACCCGTGCCGCGGCGGCGGGCCAGTCCCTATCGGATTACGCCCTCGACGAGCTACGCAACAGCGTCGCGCGACCGCCGGTGGCGGAGGTGCTCCGGCGCGCAGCCAGTCGTGCCGGGGGCATCGAGTCGGAGACGATCGTTGCCTCCGTGCGCCAGGGCCGCGACGAGCGCTCCTGAGTGGCGGATGCTGGTCGTTGACACATCGGCCGCCCTCGACGCACTCGTGGGGGCCGGCGATCGCTCGGGTGAGCTGCGCGAGCGCCTCGTGGGCGACGGCGACCTCCATGCCCCCCACCTGCTGGATGTCGAAGCGGCAAGCGCCCTCCGTCGAATGGCCCGCAGGGGTGAGCTGACCGACGCTCGGGCCTCCGATGCGCTCGGGGACCTCCGTGATCTCCACCTCCACCGCTACCCCCACGAGCCACTGCTCGAGCGCATCTGGGAACTGCGGGACAACCTCACCGCCTACGACGCCACCTTCGTCTGTCTGGCCGAGATCTTGGATGCGCCGCTCCTCACCCGGGACCGGCGGCTCGCTTCGAGCCCTGGACACCAAGCAACCATCGAGCTGATCGGCTGACCATCTGGCGAGCCACCTGTTGCAACTAGATCCCCGAGCGCCTACTCCTCCAGCAGCGAACGCTGCCGCACCTCCGCCGCGCTCGGCTCCTCGCTCACCCGCACCCTGCCGCTGAAGACGGGCGAGAAGGCGCGCATCAGCTTCTCGTGGACGCGGTGGCGGAGGCGGTGGGCCTCGGCCTCCAGCATCCGGTGTGGCAGGTACTCGCGCACGCGTCGCTTGGGGAGGCCGGCGCGGCGGGCCGCTCGCTCGAGCGGTGGCGGACGAGCAGGATCTCCAGCTCCGCGGTGTACTCACCGGCCTCGGCCAAGACGCTCAACCGCCCCCCGGGCTCAACCGAGGCGCGGGTGCGGACCTCAATCGAGATCCGCGACCAGGTACGGGCACCGGGATCGGGAACTTCCTCGCGCTCGGCCCGCATCCAGAGGCCCTCGTCGGCGACGAAGCTGACAGATCTCCTGGGCCTCGCAAGCCGATCCTCACCAAGCGCCTTCTAACGAGCTCTTCGACCAGGCGGTCGATCTTGCGGATGCGTCGGCGCGGGCCTCAACGCCAGCACCGGAATAGTCCGTCCCGCCGCGGTCTTCTCCTCATAGATGCCGTAGCCGGCGTAGAGCTGTTTGGAGAGCTCGAACAGGCGGTCGCGCTCAGCGCCTTCGGTCTCTCGGACCAGGTAGCGGCCTCGGCGGCCGCGGGCGAACAGCTCGACCTCCTCGGCGGCGACGGCGTTGTAGTACCAAGCGGGGTGCTTTTCGCGGCCGAAGCTCGAGGCGGTGAGGATGACCTCCTCCCCATCGGTGAAATAGACCAGCGGGACGCTTCGCTCCACGCCCGACTTGCGGCCGGAAGCGGTCATCAGGACAAGCGGGAAGAAGGCCGCGGTCGCGATCCGGCCGTTGCTGTGACGAAGAAGCCACGGGTCGATCCGGGCGCCGACGTTGATCCCGACCCATCGGCCCGCCTCGGTCATCCCGAGCTTGTGCATCAGCCGGGCGAAGCCTGTGGGCTCGGCGGTCGGATCTACGGACGGGATGGCGGCCACGATCCGAGGCTAACGGGCCGGGTCGGAGCCGGCCATGCCCGGCCCGGGCGGTCGGTGGCGGGCGAGGGGCAAGGCAGCTCACCACCCAGTCGCCCACTCCTCGATCTCGCCGTACTGGGGCGGGGCGGTCCCACGGCGTTCGAGCACGCGGGGCAGGGTCCCGGTGACCTCCGTGTGCTCCTTCAGGGTCAGGAGCACGCGCCAGTCATCGCCGAAGTCGAAGACGTAGGCGATCTCGGCGCCGGGCTCGATCCCCAGCTCGCTGATGGGTACCTCAGCAGTGGGCCGGTCGTGATCCGGCGTGACGGGGCTCGTGTACTCCGAGCGTTTGTCTCCCCAGAAGTTGCCGTCGAGCCAGAAGGAGTAGAGATGATCGTCGTACCAGCCGAAGGCGCTCTGGACCACGTCGTGGAGCCTGCTCAGATGACCCTCGGGCGCTACCGCCACCCTCGCGCCGACCCCGGGCGCGTTGGTCAGCTCCGCCTCGAAGATCAGCGCCGGGGCGAGGTCGCCGCTGGCCTCGGCCTCGGCCGGCAGACCCAGCAGGTCGCGTGCGCCATCGCTGAGGTCGAACCTGGTCCGCCAGGATGGAGCCTCCGGGTCGGGGTCCGGAGCCGCGACGAAGACGCCGTAGGCCTCCCCACGCCACAGCACCTCATAGACATCGGCGCGCAATCCCCCCGCGTGGGGCGGCATGCCGTCGGGATCGCGCCAGCCGTCGCGGAGGACGACATCGGCCGCCTCGACGCTGAGGTCCTCGGGACTACGGGCCCCGCGGCCACGCAGGGCGGCAACGATCGCTCCGGCGACCACCTCGCCAAACTCGTCCCCGCCACCGAGGTCGGCGATCGAAGCGTCGAGCAGCGCGGCGGGATCCTCCGCGAGCGCGATGCCTCGCTTGGTCGCGTGCAGGCGCTGTCCCCGGCGCCGCAGCAGGCGCTGCCGCTTGAGCCCGGCATGCAGAAGCCCGAGTGGACGCAGATCGGCCTCACGGTGGGGCGGACCGAACAGCTCGGCGTGCCACCAGTGCGGCCACCGCTCGGCGGCCTCCCGGACCAGC
>JBPCOO010000297.1:0-3002 GCA_051000155.1 Solirubrobacterales bacterium
GCTCGCTGGGAATACGCTGGGGCGAGGACGGGGCGTACCTGGAGTTGAGCGGCGTGGTGGCGCCGCCCGGGGAGCGGCGGCGGGCGCCATCGGCCCTCACGCCGGGAGAGTCGGCACGGGACGGAAGAGATGGTGTGCTTCCCGCCCGCCTCATTCCTCCGAACGAGGTCGAGGGCAGCGCCGAGACGATCGAGTTCAACGTCGAGGCGATTCGCGCGGCCTTGGGGGTTGAGGGAAAAGGCGCCGCGAGGGCCTCGGAGTAGTCTCGTGATCCAGCCGTGAACCAGGTCCCCTGGGATGAATTGTAGCCACGATGGCCGAGGCTCGGTGGGCTGCCGGGGGGCCTTGGAGGTCGCGTCGAACCGCTACCGGGCCGGTCGTTCAGCCCTCAGCCGGAACGAAGCATCGGCGAGGACGAACGGGGACAGGACCAACGGATCCGGTCCTCCACTGGCGCGGTCGCTTACCAGTCGTCCATTCTTTGGCCCGGGGGATCCACGCCGCGAGTCGCCCTCGCCCTCGCCTTCAGACCCGGTGGACCTCGAACAGGTTGGTCCCGAGCTTCGCGCTGGGTAGGCCCGCCGTCACCGCCACCAGGTCTCCTTCGTCGGCGAAGCCCTCACGGCGGGCGATCTCCGCGCAGGCGCCGAGCATCTCGTGCAAGTGCTCCCAGTTCTCGTGCAGGACGCAGCTCACCCCGAACAGCAGGTTCATCCGACGGACGGTCTCCTCCCGCGGAGAGATCGCCAGCACCGGCACCCGCGGCCGGCACGAGGAGACCAGGCGGGCGGTCCGACCGCTGCGAGTGGGGACGATGATCGCCGCCAGTCCGAGACGGTAGGTCGTCGCCACCGCGCTCTGGGCGACCGCCGCGGCAACGTCGGTGGCGGAGATCCCCATCCGTTCCCGCAGCCACTCTTCATAGGGGAGATCCCTCTCGGTTTCCCGCGCGACCCTGACCATCGTCCTGATTGCCTCGGCGGGATGCTCGCCGACCGCGGTCTCCTCCGAAAGCATGATCGCGTCGGTTCCGTCGTGGATCGCGTTGGCGATGTCGGTCACTTCGGCGCGCGTCGGTCGGTCGCTCTCGACCATCGAGGCGAGCATCTGGGTGGCGGTGATCGAAGGCTTCGCCCGCAGCCCGGCCTCGCGGATCAGCATCTTCTGGGTCGCGGGGACCTCCTCGATCGGCAGCTCGATTCCCAGATCACCGCGCGCCACCATGATCCCGCTGGTGCAGAAGTCGATGATCTCGCCGGCGTGCTCGGCCGCCCTCGGCTTCTCGATCTTGGCGATCAGGGGTATGTCGGAATCGAGCGCGTCGATTCGCTCATGCACCGGCTCGAGATCCGCGACCGAGCGGACGAAGGAGACCGCCAGTAGATCGACCTCGTGCTCGACCGCGAAATCGCACCAGTCGAGGTCGTCCTCGCCGGCGGCGGGCAGCCCCGACTCGCTCCCCGGAAGGTTGACTCCCTGGTGAGAGGCGACGGTGCCCCCGGCCACTACCTCGCATTTGATCTCGCCGTCGCCGACCTCGATCGCTCGCAGCTGCACCCGCCCGTCGGCCAGATAGATCGGGTCGCCCTTCTCGACCGCGTCGGGGAGGCCGTCGAACGCAACCGCCAGGCGTTCGGAATCACCATCGGTCTCCTCGGTGGTCAGCGTCACTTCGTGGCCGGTGTTGAGCCGCGCCCGCCCCTCGCCGACCTCCCCCAGGCGAATCTTCGGCCCGGGCAGATCGCCGAGGATGCCGACCCACTTCCCGGTTCGCTCGGAGGCCTCCCGAATCCGCTCGATGTTCTCAACGTGCTCCTCGGCCGTTCCGTGGGAGAAGTTGAGGCGGAAGACGTCGGCGCCGGCCTCGATCAGCTCGACCAGCGTCTCGACCTCCCGACTGGCCGGTCCGACGGTGGCGACGATCTTCGTCCTCCGGCGCTGCAGCTCACTCATTCGGACCCATCCCTTCCGCGCCGAGCCAGGCGGCTCACGCGCTCGACGATCCTATGGGTTGCTCCGGGGAGGGGGCCCGCGTGTGGCGTGCGCTCGGCGAGTGGCTGCTCGCTCGTCTTTTCGAGGTTCTGGATGAAGGCGAGCTTCCAGAGTGCGCTGGCGGTGACCAGACCGATCGCCACGCTCATCAGACAGATGAACCATTGGCCCGCCGAGAGCAGCTCCAGCTCGAAGAACTCGCGCACGGGCGTCGCCGCCAAGAACAGCGCAAACAGCGCCCCCAATCCCGAGACCATCGCCAGCATGTAGCTCTGGATCGAGATCTCCTCCCGGCCGGGCCCCCGCTCCAGCAGCAGGATGAAGGCGAGGCCCAGCACCACCAGGGTCGTGGTGGCCGCGGTCTGACCCTCGACCACGGTCCCGCCGAAGATCTCGCTGATGAAAAAGAACGAGAGCAGGGATCCGACCCCGATGCCGACTCCCGCGGGGAGGCCGAAGGAGGTAAGCGCGCGCAGCAGGCGCCCGCGATAGAGCGGTCCCTCCGACGGCGCCAGCGCCAGCACGAACGAGGGGATGCCGATGGTCAGCATCGCCGCTACCGTGAGCTGACGGGGGAGGAAGGGGAAGGTGAAGCCGAAGATCGCCGATGCGAGGATGAGGAAGCCGGCGTAGAAGGTCTTGGTCGCATACAGCCGCCCGAGGCGGTGGATGTTGCGGGCGATCCGCCGGCCCTCGGCAACCGCCCGTGGCAGCATCGAGAACTGATCCTGGAGCAGGACGATGTCAGCGATTCCCTTGGTCACCTGGCTGCCCGATCCCATCGCCACCGCCAGGCGTGCCTTCTTCAGGGCGGGGACATCGTTGACCCCGTCGCCGATCATCGCCGTGAATCGGCCCGCATCCGTCAACGCGGCGACCAGCGCCTGCTTCTGATCCGGCTTGATCCGGCAGAAGATTGCGTTGTGGGTCACGGCATCGCCGAGGGCCTCGGGATCGGTCGGCAGGCTCGGTCCCTCGATCACGCCGGCATCGTCGGGTAGGCCCAGGGA
>JBPCOO010000298.1:0-7182 GCA_051000155.1 Solirubrobacterales bacterium
CGCCACTCTCGAGAACCAACACGGCAGGCCAACAGGCCTTGACGTGTTCCGGGACAGGATCCACAGTGCTGTCGGTGCTAATGTCGGATTACCATTCACTCCATCAGAACTGGAGACCATTTACAGCGACGGCGCCGATCGGTACAAACGAAAGATACCTCCAGGCTACGAAGATGAAAGTGACAAAGCGAAGCAGCCGGACTTCGTCCACGGTGGAGCGACGTACCGCCCAATGTTCGGTGATCTGATTCTCTGGAAACAAATCATCAGATACGCTAAAGAGACGAAGCGCAAGCATTTGATGCTGATCAGCGATGACGAGAAATCCGACTGGCGCCATCTTATCGAGCACAAAGGCGAACGGCTGCTTTTGCCGAATCCGGAACTTGTCGACGAGATCCGGCGCGAAGCTGATGTACAGGTGTTTTGCATCTACTCGTCCGAGCTTTTCTTGAGGAACGCTAAGGAGCGCCTGGGCGTGCTTATAAGCGAAAATACTGTTCCGCAAGTAACCGACGTTAAAGAGGCGACGCGGACCGAGGTCGAGCGCTTCGACGATACGATGTCACTGCTCCAAGTAATTGCCCAGCAGGGAAACCGACGCGATGCCGTTCTAACCTGTGGGTACTGCGGCCAGGGAGAGATTCCTCTTCACTTCTACGAGGGCGATGGAACACCAAAATTGGCCGATGTCCTCGGATTCTTCCACTATTGGAACTGCCAGGGCCTCGACGGCCGCGCAGCGGTCAAGATCCTGGTCTTGGGAGAAGACCGCGACGCGTCAGACGTCGTTTGGCCGGTTACGAGGTCACCCAGGTAATTCCCTTGCAGAGGGCTGGCCGCGCAGTACCGGGGGCGTCTTGTTGGGTGGGCGCAGAGCCATCGCTTGGGTCTATTCTTGCTCAATTCCGATCTGCCGGCGGCAACGCGATCTTGGGAACATTGAAAGCCGGTCCAACTTGTACATTGATCAGGATCGCCCCGCTTCCGTACAATCGTCTGTGAACTCGCTTCATCGGCCCCCGGCAGGCAATCGGTGGAGTGGGCCTTGCGGTCTCCGGGGACGCGTAAGGAAGTAAGCCGTCTATAGAACGGCGATGTTGATGAACCCCCGACAGGGTCAGACCGGTCTGACACCCAACATTCTGTGCGTCTCAACCAGCACAACCCGGTCCCGCGCTCGCCTTCGGATTCAAAAAAATCAAAGCCAAGCTCCGGTACGCCTTCTGATTCCGGCGCGAGCGCGCAAATGACATCCCATCCGTCGGGCGAGGGACCTTTGAGGCGCATCCCGTGAAGTTCGCTCACCGCATGCGCCGGGCGTCAGAGACCCCAACTGAACCGAGCTAACCCGCCGCCTGAAGCAGGGTCAGACGCAATATGAAATTCTTTAGATGGCGACCTCGAATCGTCCTGCGAGCTGGATGTTCGCCTGGCGTTTGGAATACTTCATATTGCGGGTTCGACCCCACTCCCGATTCCGAGCATTAAAGTATGCTGTTGAAATCGAAGGCCAAGTTCGCGGCTTTCATCTCACGAGCCAATCGGACATGCCAACCTTCGTCTCCATCGAATCTAACGTAGAGAACACCATGAAGATCACTTGGGATCTCGGCTCCCTCTTTATAAAGTAGGCAAACTCTGTCTCTTCCCATCTGGCCGACAAAGAAACCGAGCTCGAAGATCACGTTCTGTCTCGCTCGACGTTGAATTTTCTGTGTCTTGTCGGTTCGTGCCCCTTTGTCGTCAGGCGTGAAGAGCACTATTACGAAGGCGGCAAGAGTCGCAAGCTCCTCAAGTTTTTCGATGATCGTTCGGCCCTTGTTTGGCGACTCATCAAAGACCACTGGGTTTAGCCCGAGCTTCTCAACGAAACGAATAGTCGATTCTTTTGCTGCCTTATCGTGTCCGTGCACTATGAATACGTTTGGAGAAACGATCCCGCTTGCAGTCTTCATTGGGGCGCTTTCGTTTGGATGTAGATCCAAACGCTGGATTAGCGACTCAAGCGAGTTGATCTGGTTTTGAATTCGAAGACGGCTCGATTCGCGGGGATCGGTGCCGTGGCGCTCGGTGACCTCTCGATGAGTATCCCAGTTCATCCGCGTACTTGAAGATACCCACTCGAACACCTTCGTGTCATTCATGAATCTCTCTGCTATCTCCGTGGAGTCGAACAGCGAAAGCAATAGTGTTTCGTTGTAGTCCCGCCAGGTTTTTTCTCGGATCGATAGGTCTTTGAAGGCGGAATCTGTCAAATGACCTGCCATAGAGGTGAGAATTTCCGATCCAACCGCAATCTGCTTCCTCAGCCTGGATCGAGCTTCTTCAGGGGCGATCAAAAGCGCAGGCAGCGTCTTTTTCTTTGATAACTCTGCCATTCCAGCCTCTCCCATTAGCTACGGTAGCCAATCCTGTGGGTGACGTTTTGGTACGAAGTAATACGAAGGCCGTTCCTTAGAAGGTCGGCTCTTTCTACTAAACACTTCAATATAACCGACTCATGTTTCGCGGCCTGATTGGCGGTAAAGCGCTTCCGCAGTTTGGCCATCCTAACCGTGTCAATTCTTGGGGACTCCTCGAAACCGTCTTCGCGTTGATGGCGGTCTTCAAAGTCTGCCTTAGAAAGTTTACTACCCCGCAGTCGTTTCTCTCGGGACGCATCGGCGATTCGGCCTAATCCTTCTAAAGATCAAGGTGGGCGCCGGTTTCCGACTCCATTCGAATCGTCGATGTCTTCATCCAGTAGAGTCGAAGAGGCATCCGGGAGAAACGAAGCCAAAGAGGGTCGAGCTTCCGTACGCTTTAGAAGCGAAGCACGATTCCGGCACGGACAGCGAAGAAAACGTTCGTCCCCAGATGTTTTACTCGTTGTGCGAAACTACCGTATGGCTTTCCGAGCGCGGGTCTTTCTTGATACTGCAACCGTTCGCCACTCGATTCGATCTCGTACCCTGATGTTTCCACGCAAGCAAGGAGTGACGTGGGGCGGGAAAGGCTTGGAAGTACAGATCTACGAACCAGTTACCATCGATCCGATCGCAAAGGTTCAGTCGGAGGCGTTGCGCGCAGAGATCGAGCTGCTGACGGAGATAGCGAGACTTGCGGCAAGTGGCGAAATCGAACTGCTCTGGCAAGCCGAAACACAGATTGAGTTTCTAGGGCAGTACATGATTCCAGGTGGGGGTCGGTCCGAACTCGCAGCCGCGGGCATCAGACTCGTTGAGGGTCCAATCGAGTACAGCCGCATGATCTCTCCGATTCATCCTTTTTCCGGCGAAACGTGGCGCACCGTCCAGGTAGATTTCCTGAAGTCGCTCGATCACCCGCGTTTTCGGGAGTTGAGGCGCGCATGCGGCGCCGATCAGGGTTCGCTGGTAAATGGCCGGCAGCTGAAGGATGCGTTTCACATATGGTCGGCAGAAGTAGCTGGGGCAACTCACTTCATGACCACGGATTTCAAACTTATTCGTTTGGTGCGATCGTTTAAGAGCTGTCCACCACTTGTAAAAGTCGTAAGGCCGTCAGAGCTTCTCGCCGATTTAGGTACAGCGGCTTGTTCGGCTTAGGTCGTCATGATTTCCCAGCGGGGCCCTCCTGATTGGGGACGACGCAGTGTTTAACCACAATACGGAATATGACGCCAATGCTGAAGTTTTCATCGAGCTGCTCTCCACTGCCTCGGCTCTTCGCTGACGGAGATCAGGTGGCCGAGGGCTTCGAGGGAGGCGAGGACTTGGGCGACTTCTTTGGTGCGGGCGCCTTTGAAGGATTTTGCGACCGTCGTTGCGTCAAGCGCGGTCGTGGATTGATGGAAGGTGTCGCGGATGGCGGTGAGTTGGTCGGGTAGGTCTTTGGGCCAGGGGGGCTTGCCGTCCGGAGTCGCGGCCTTCGATGGCACCGCTTCCAATGATGCGCCTTCGATCTGCTGTTGGATGTCCTGGCCTTTGTTGTCAGGGTTCTGGAACTCGGGGCGGAGCCAGCGGATCAGCCCGCGCTTCTCTTCCGCGGCGCGCTCGGCGTTGAGAGCCACGAGCCGTTCCAGAATCTGTTCGTCGGTGAGGTCGAGCGGCCAGCCGTAAGCATCGAAGACCGCGGCATCCAGATCGTCATGAATTTCCTTCAACACCGAGATGAGCCCGTGCTCATAAATGACTTTCTCTTTCTCTGTCAACTCTCGCAGACTGCGCACTTTATCCAGCACGTTGTACATCCCGGTGATAGTCAAGTCCGGATGCACCTGCTGCCGCTGTTTTCTGTGTGCGTCGAGCTGCTCGCCCAGCGTGCGGATGCGTTGGACGAGTGGTGCGTTGGGTGCGGGGAAAGGGTAGGGATCGAAGCAGAGAGATTTCACGTATACGGGGTCATTGCCAACACCCATGCGGCCGCCGTTAACAGTTGCCCATAGAACGTGCGCCTTGGCCGAAAGCACGCCGAGATGAAAGCTATCGGCTGTGGCAATAACAACGAGTTTATTGTCGGGAACCGTTTCGGAATCAAGGAAGAGAAAATATCGATGCTTGGATGTTTCAACGGTAGCCACGTATCGATTCAAGCCGGACAGCATTTCTCTTAGATCTTCTCGAGACCTTCGATGTAACCACCACTGGGCCCTAAGTCGAGGATCTCGATTGGACTGCCTAGTCGGAAAAACACGATCAAGAACGTGCTGAAAAAGCTCGGGAAATCGGTTGCGTGCTTCGATTTCGGTAAGGCCGTACAGATCGATCACGTAAGCGCTACGCGACACTCCGGCTATGTCGCGGCCGTTAACATAAGGACGCAAGAACCTCTGGATACCGTCACGCGTGACAGCTCCCAATTTTGGAAGTTCGTCCCTACTGACAATGAATCCGTCGCTGCCGAGCTCGAACCCCCGTCCAGTCACTTCCGAATTTGACAGCAGTGTCACGCAGGCGCTGAGCGGAGCTCCCACTGTGAGATCCTCATGTATTTGTCCAATTCGTGTTTTGAATTCGAGTTCAAACTCACCGTTCGTTTGGCGGTGTTCGGCTACGAGAGTCGAGAGCACACCCGGCCGAACACTCGCGCGAGCGACAGTCAGAGCGACACGAACGTCAGCACCGCCCGAAGAATCGACCCAAGGATGATCCGGTACTACAAAGGTAAGACAGAGTGGCGGGACAGCGCGGAGATGCGACGAGACTACCCGGCGGCCGAAGGGCTGCCTGATCCCGTTTGTGGTAATCAGTCCAAAAGCGATGGCGTCACCGGCCCGAACAAGTAGCGCAGCTTTATGCCACCAATACATAACGTAGTCGCTGGATTGGGGAACCTGTTCATAAACACCGCGCACCGCTTCCGCGTAACCTTCACCTAGCGTCTGAAGAAATTTCCACGTACCAATGTACGGCGGGTTACCCACGATGTAGTCAGCCTTCGGCCATTCCGCCTTCCGCGGATTCACGTACTTCAGCACCACCACCTGCGCGCTTTCATCCGGCACATCCTCCCCCGTTATCGGATGCTTATTCATCGTCTCCCCATCCCAGCGGGTGATCGGATTTCCCTCGTCATTCACAGCCGGCTCGATGCGGTCGTAGGCCAGTACCGCGTCGCGGCATTCGATGTTGTGGTAGTCGCGGAGCACCGGCTCCGGCGGGTGCGACATCCAGCCGCGGTTCCTGACCTGCCACTGCAGGTAACCGATCCAGAGTACGAGCTCGGCGATCTCTTTGGCCCAGGGCTTGATCTCGATGCCCAGGAATTGCTCAGGAGTCACCGAGCGGCCGTGCAGGTTGAAGATGGCCGTGTCGCCGAGGTCGTGGAGCTGCGCCAGAATCTCGTTCTCGATGCGTTTGAAGAGGTCGAGCGTCACGTAGAGGAAGTTGCCGGAGCCGCAGGCCGGGTCGAGCACGCGCGTCTGCGTCAGCTTGTCGTAGAAGGCGTAGACAGGCTTGCGCGCGGCTACCATGGCCTTCTTATCGTCGTCCGACTTCGCTTCGCTCATGATCTGCCGGACCTCGGCCCGGGCCGCTTCCCATTCCGTGCGCAGCGGCTCTTCGATGGTCGGGCGCACCAGACGCTCGACGTAGGCGCGCGGGGTGAAGTGAGCTCCGAGGCGGTGGCGCTCTTTCGGATCGAGAGCGCGCTCGAGGAGTGTGCCGAAGATGGCCGGCTCGACGTCGCGCCAGTCGCTGGAAGCTGCAAGGCCCAGGATCACCAGTTGCTCTTTGGTGAGAGGGAGCGCGGTGGGGTCGGCGAAGAGGCCGCCGTTGAATCGGAGGATGTTGCCCATGCCGACGCGATTGCCGCCCTCGTTCATCGCTTTCCAGAGGTCCTCGGCTTCGGGCTTGAAGAGCGTCGGGTCGGAGATCCACCGCTCCTGCAGCATTCTGGCGAAGGGACGTTCCTTCAGCAGCTCGATGTCCTCGGCGAACATGGTGAAGAGACAGCGCATCAGGAATTGTGCGACCAGCTCCGGCTTGTGACCGGCCGCTTCGAGCGCGCGAGCCAGATTGGCGATGTGACCGGCAATCTCGCGGGTGACGCGCGCGGCGATCCTGGATTGATCCAGCGAGTGTGGATCGGTCCAGATCGCGCGGAGGGTCGGGGCGTGCTTTTCGATCGTTCGAACGAACATTCGGGAAGCCAGGGCATCGGGCCATTTGCGATAGTTGCCGCTGCCGTCGAACGAGGCGTAGAGATCGAAGCAGAAGCCGATGTCGCAGATGATGAGGAAGGGGGGCGGCGTGCCTATGGTCCGGGCGTAGCCGAGGGACTGGCCGTAGGCGTCCTGCATGGCGACATTCCAGGCAGGGGTTCCGCGGCGCGCGGTGCCTAACTTTTTGCTGAGGGCTTCGGAACCCTGCTTGGCTTCGAGGATGAAGAAGTCTTTCTTGTAGAGGTCGATGCGGCCGATGGTTTTTTTGCCGTCTTCGAGAGGAATGACGACGTCTTTCTCGAAGACGTAGGTGTCACGGTCAGGGTCGCCGGTGGTCGGGTGGGGTGAGTCGACCTCGAGAACCTGGCAGAGCTCACTGAGGAAGGCGTCTTTATTGGCGCGCTCGGCACCAGAGGAGTCTGTCCAGCGGGCGATGAATTGGTCGAAGGTCAACGGGGGCATTCTAGCGTTTGACGGGGTGAATTTGACCGTGGCGGCGGGAATGAGGTTCGGCGTATGCGCGTCAAAGATCCCTCGCTCGACGCTTCGGGATGACA
>JBPCOO010000374.1:0-8004 GCA_051000155.1 Solirubrobacterales bacterium
GGGCCCAGCCCGAGCTTGGCGGCCGCGATCGCGAGGACGCCCGACCCGGTACCGAGATCGGCGACCGATGCTCGCCCGCCGCGATCGGCCAGCTCCACCAACAGCTCGAGGCAGAGGCTCGTGGTCGCGTGCGAGCCGGTGCCGAAGGCGCGTCCGGGATCGATCACGATCTCGATCTCCGCCCGCTCCTCCGGCACCCGCTCCCAGCTCGGGAGGATCACCAGCCGCTCCCCCACCCGCACCGGTCGGTGAAAGTCGCGCCAACGATCGGCCCAATCGTCGGGAACCTCCGTGGTCGCGATCGAGACCAGGCCCTCGCCGGCGGCGGCCTCCAACTCCGGCAGCTCCGGCAGCTCACCGGGCGGGCCGTAGATGGCGTATTCGATCCACCCCTCCCCGGCGGTTTCCTCCACCCCGCTGGGAGCCAACTCGCACAGCTCCACCAGCACCTGCTCGGCCAGCTCGGCTGAGCAGCGCACCGCGAGGCGGATCATCGGCCCACCGCCCCCGGCTCGCGCCTACCGGCCCTGGAAGGCGCGGCGAAGACGGTGGAAGATCCCACCGGAGCCCGGCAGGTTCTCCTGCTCGAGGCTCCCGTCGAGCCGCTCCGCCAGCTCACGCTGGCTCGCGGTCAACTTGACCGGCGTGACCAGGTTGCAGACCAGGTATAGATCCCCGCGCCGACCGCCGCCAAGCTCCGGCATGCCTCGACCGCGCAGCTTGATCCGCTCGCCATGCTGGACGCCCGCCTCGATCTCGACCTCCTCGGGACCCTCCAGCGTCTCGACCTCGATCTTGGCGCCGATCATCGCCGTGGTCGTCGGCAGCTCGACCACCTGCACCAAGGTCGTCCCCTCGCGGTTGAACCGCTCGTCGTCGGCGACCACGACCTCCACGTAGAGGTCGCCCGCGGGGGCACCGGGCTCGCCGGTGTGGCCGGCGCCACTGATCCGGATTCGCTGGCCCGACTCGATCCCCGCCGGGACGTCGACCTGCCAGACCTTGCTCTCAACCTTGCGGCCATCCCCGTCGCATTCGGTGCAGGGGGTCCGGGGGATCTTGCCCTCCCCGCGGCAGGCGGGGCATGCTCCCTGGCGTACCACCTGTCCCAGCGGGGTTCGGCTGATCTGTCTGACCGCGCCCTGGCCGTTGCAGGTCTCGCAAGTCTCGATCGGGGTTCCCGGCTCGGCTCCGTTGCCGTTGCAGCGCTCGCAGCGGACCACCGCCTCGAACGGGACCTCGCGCTCGACGCCGCTCAACACCTCCTCCAGGCTGACCTCGACCCGGGAGGCCACGTCCCCGCCCTGCGCCGGGCCACGGCGGCCGCCGCCGCCGAAGATGTCACCGAAGGGCGAGCCGCCTCCCCCACCTCCGCCGAAGAACTGCTCGAAGATCTCCTCGAAGCCGCCGAAGCCGCCCCCACCCGGTTGGTAGCCGCCCGTCTTCAGGCCCTCATGACCGTAGCGGTCATAGGTTGCGCGACGTTCGGAGTCGCTCAGCACCTCGTAGGCCTCGGCTGCCTCCTTGAACTTGTTCTCGGCCTCGGGATCGGAGGTGTTGACGTCGGGATGGAGATCGCGCGCCAGCCGTCGGAAGGCCTTCTTGATCTGGCCCTCGTCGGCGTCGCGGTCGACGCCGAGCACCTCGTAGTAGTCGCGCGGCATCGCCCGCTATCCCTCGTAGACGGTTGCGAAGAAGCGAGAGAGCTCGACCGAGGCCTCCCGTACCGATTCGATCGCGCGGGCGTAGTCCATCCGCAGCGGCCCGACCACACCGACCGCGCCGAGCCGGCGATAGCCGAGCCCGTAGCCGGCGCCGACCAGGCTGACCGAGCGCAAATCCGGCTCGGGATTCTCCTCGCCGATGCAGAGGAAGACCGAGTGCTCCTGCAAGGCTGAGCGCAGAACGCTGAGCACGCTCACCCTGCCCTCCAGCGCCCGCACCACTCCATCCGGCTCGGGGATGTCCGCGGCATGGGACTCCGAGAGCAGCCGCGCGGTCCCGTCCATGTAGAGCTGCTCGGTCCCGGTGGAGCCGAGGTCGGCGATCGCCCCCTCTATCTCGGCGAGGAAGTGTCGCTCCGAAGGTCCGAGCTCGGGGTCCTCGAGCTTGGCGATCGCGGTGCGGGCCCCGAGCGGTGCGCCCGCGAGACGCTCGTTGAGAAACGACGACGCCCACTCGACCAGGCCCGAATCGACGTTGGCCTCGAAGGTGAACAGGCGCTTGACCACGTCGCCGTTGGAGGCGATCGCAACCACCGCGACTACCCGCGGCTGGAGCGTGAGGACCTCGATCCGGTGCAGGGTGGCGGTGTTGGGCGGGGGCGCGGTGGCGAGCGCGAGCAGGTCGTTGGCGGCGGCGAGGGCCTCGGTGGTCTCCCGTAGGGCCTCCTCGACCTCGCGGCGAACCCGGGAGATGCCGAGGCTCGGGGATCTCTTGGAGCGAGCGGAACCGTCGGCACTGAGCAGCTGGTCGGCGTAGCGGCGGTAACCGGAATCGGTCGGCGTGCGGCCGGCGGAGGTGTGGGGATGGGTGAGGTACCCCTCGCGCTCGAGCTCCGCGAACTCGTTGCGGAGCGTCGAAGGGGACACCTCCACCTCGGGCATCGACGCGATCAGCTTCGAGCCCACCGGGGCCCCGGTCTCGAGGTAGGCCTCGACCACCATTCCCAGGATCTGCTCCTGTCGCTCGGTCAGCATCGACGGAAGTCTAGGACCCCGTGCCGCGCGGCCCCCCTGGGGCGATCACCCGCCCGAAGGCGCCCTCAGCGATCAGCGCGTGCCACCGGGGCGGCCAGCTCGGCCACGGCGTTGCGGATGATCGCGTTGCCCTCCTGATGAGCCTCGGTCTCGACCACGATCCTGGCGTCGGATACCTCGGTCACCTTGCCGGTGACGACGATCTCCTTTTCCGGCAGGCCCATCCCCCGGAACTGGACCGACAGCCGCTTGAGCGAGCGGGGATCATTGTTGGCGGCCACCACCTGGGCGCGGGCGACCTGGGCCATCGAGTAGAGGCCGTGGAGGATGTTCTGGGGCAATCCGACCGCCTGCGCGAACTCGGGATCGATGTGGATCGGATTGAAGTCACCGGAGGCGCCGGCGTAGCGGTGGGGCAGATACTTGTCGGGGGTGACCGACAGCTCGGGGATGTCATCCCCCTGGTTCAGCTCGGAAAGCTCGCTGCTCATGAGTTGCTCCTCCCTTTCCGGCGGCTCAGTCGCGGACGAGATTGGTCCAGGTGCCGCGGACGACCTCGGCCCCGTCCTGGTTGGTCGAGACGGATTCGAACACGTAGAAGCCCTTGCCGTCCTTCTCGGTGATCTCGGACACCTTGGCCGTGGTGGTGATCACGTCCCCCGCGCAGACCGGCTCCCCCCAGACGAACTCCTGACCGCCATGGACCATCTTGGCGAAGTTGATCTCCACCTCCGGATCCATCACCGCCGGCCCGACCGCCGGGGAGCTATAGACGACGCAAAACATCGGCGGCGCGACCACGTCGCGGAATCCCGACGCCCGTGCGACGTCACGGTCCCGGTAGATCGGGTTGGCCTCACCGACGGCGTTCGCGTACTCGCGGATCTTCTCCAGCCCGACCTCGTAGTCGACCGGATCGTAGGTCTTGCCGATCGCGTCCGTCTTCAGATCCATGGCGGGGAGTGTATGCCGTAAGCAAAGCGAGCGCCTGGGCGTGGCTGAGGGTGTGGAGGCGCCGCCCGGGGCCGCTACCGCTCGCGCTTTACCTGCGAGCCGCCGGTGATCGTCTCGGTGCCGTCGTCGGCGAAGCGGACCAGGGCCTTGTTGCCGCCGTCGTAGTCGGGCGCCCACAAAAGCAGCGTCGCCTCGCGCCGGTCCTCGGGCTCAGCGTCGGCGGGGCCGACCGTGCAGGGCTCATCGCCGGGCTCCTCGAGCCCCCGCCAGAGACGGATGAACGGGTTGTTCTCCCACTCCTCGCCGATCGTCGATGGCTGGCGGTGGCCGGGGTGGATCCGGGTCTCGTGCGGCAGCTCCATCAGCTTGTCCATGACCGAGCTGCGGAGATCGTCGAGCCCGGTCGCGCCCGGCGCCCCGGTGCCGCCGCAGGTGCCGCGAAAGAGGACGTCGGCGGTGAGACAGTCGCTCTCGCCGACCCTGAGCGCGAGGTGGTCGGCGCAGTGACCCGGAGTGTGCAACGGCTCGATCCGCAAACCTCCGGTCTCGACCACGTCGCCCTCGCCGTAGGTATCGGTGACGGCGTCAACCTCCTCCGCGGTCAACTCGTGTCCGAAGACCGGCACCTCGTAGCGCTCGGCGAGCTTCTCCACCCCGAGCACATGGTCGTAGTGGTGGTGGGTGAGCAGGACGTGGGTGATCTCGATGCCTTCGCGGTCGGCCAGCTCGCAGAGGGGGTCTGTCTCCCCGTTGGAATCGACCAGGACCCCCTTGCCGCCGAGCTGGTCGGCGATCAGGTAGGCGTTGGAGAGGAAGCTGTGCTCCTCTGAGCGGAAGATGATCAAGGTCTCGGTCCTTTCGGTTTGGTGGTCTCGTAGTGAAGTGTGGCTTCGGGGCGGGATGCGCGCCGCGATCACGAGCGTCAGCCGAACTCGATCACGCTGCGGATGCCGTCCTGAGCCTCCATCAGCTCGAACCCCCGGTTGACCTCATCCAAGGCGATCCGGTGGGAGATGAAGGCGTCGACGTCGATCTGGCCGTCCATGTAGAGCTCGACGAGCTTTGGTACGCCCTCCCGACCCTTGACCCCGCCGAAGGAGGAGCCGGCTACGCGGCGGCCGGTGATCAAGAGCCTCGGGACGACGTCGAGGGTCTCCCCCTTGCCGGCAACCCCGGCGACCGTGCAGAGCCCCCATCCCATTCGCGCCGACTCGACCGCTTGGCTCATCACCTCGACGTTGCCGGTGGCCTCGAAGGTGTAGTCCGCACCGAAGCCGCCGGTTTGCTCGAGGATCCAACCGACGGCGTCGGGGCCGCCGTGCATGACGTCAGTCGCCCCCTGGCCCTTGGCCAGCTCGAGGCGCTCGTCGGAGAGGTCGACGCAGATGATCCGCTCGGCCCCCTGCAGCCGGGCGCCCGCGACCGCGCCGAGGCCGACCATGCCGGCGCCAAAGACGGCGCAGGTGGAGCCCTCCCGCACCTTCGCCGTGTTCATCGCCGCGCCGAGGCCGGTCGAGAGGCCGCAAGCAAAGAGGCAGGCGCGGTCCAGGGGCGCGTCGGGATGGATCTTGGCGAGCGCGATCTCGGGCATCACCGTGTGGGTTGCGAAGGTCGAGGTGCCCATGAAGTGGCGGATCTCCTCGCCACCGCCGGGGCGCTTGAGGCGGGTGGTCCCGTCGGGCAGGTAGCCGAGGTTCTGCTGTTCGCGGATCGCCAAGCAGAGGTTGGTGCGCTCGTCGGTGCAGTGGATGCACTCCCCGCACTGGGGGGAGAAGAGGGTGACGACGTGGTCGCCCTCGGCGAGCAGGTGGGTGTCGGGGCCGAGCCTTTCGACCACCCCGGCGCCCTCATGGCCCAGAACGGTCGGGGCGTAGCCGGAGGGATCGACGCCGGAGGCGGTGTAGAGGTCGGTGTGGCAGACCCCGCACGCCTCCAGCCGAACCAGCACCTCCCCCGGCCCCGGATCAGCCAGCTCGACCTCCTTGACCTCGAGCGGCTGCCCGAACTCCTCCAACACCGCCGCCCTGATCTGCATCGCGCTCCTCCTGGACCGGAAAAAGTTGCCTACAGCTCATCCTATGCCTGACGGCTCAGTCCGTCAGCGCCTTCTAGCGGCCTTGAAATCCTTCTTGGTGGCGTCGAGCGAGACCTCGTAGCTGCGCTTGCCGGTGCGCTCGGCCAGGCCACGACGCTCGAGCTGCCGCATCGCCGCCGGGCACTTCTTGCAGCGTGGCCGCGACTTGCAGCACTTCTTCTTCACCTTGACGGTCTTGCCGGCGAGCTTCGACACACCGCCAAGCTAGCAGGTCGAGTTAGGGCGCCCTAATCCGTTCGCGTCGGCTCTCGCGAAGCCGGGTGAGGCGATCGACCAGGAGGTAGGCGCCGAGGGCGTAGAGCCACCCCAGGGCGACGTCGGCGACGTAGTGCTCGGCGGTGTAGACGAGCGTCAGGCTCATCGCCAGCGCGTAGGCCACCAGCGCCGCTCGCCCCCGGCTCCCGCAGCTCGGCCATAAGAACAGCAGGATCAAGACCGGGTAGGCGGTGTGGAGCGAGGGTATTGCCGCCACCTCGTTGGCGAAGCTGCTGCCCTTCTCCCAGATCGCCGCCGCCGGGGTTACCCCGAGCTCACTCCAAACGGCCCCAACCACCCGTTGGGTCTCGCCGAGGCTGCCGCCGTCGGAGGCCAGCCAGGGCGGGACCGCAGGAAACAGCAGGTAGGTGAGGAAGGCGGCTGCGGTGAGCGTCAGCACCATGTTGCGGAAGTGCAGAAACCGTGGTCTGGTCTTCCGCCAGAGGTAGGCAGCGACCAAAAAGACGGCGAAGAAGTGGGTCAGATAGACCGCCCAGGCGGCGAAGTCATACCAGGCGATCGCGGCCGGATCGAACAGGGTCTGCTGCAGCCAGACGGTCGGCACCTGGCCCCCGAAGATCGCCTCGTCGACACGGATCTGGGGAAAGGTGTGCGGCTCGAACAGCGCCCCGTCGGCGAGACCCCGCAAGACGTCATAGGCGAAGAGCGCGCCGAAGAACGGCAGCCAATCGACCACCACGCCGCGGAAGAAGCCACCGACGTCGGCGAGGGAGACGGCAAACAGCCCGGCCAAAATCCAGAAGAAGACGATGTCCCGGCTCAAGAAGATGCCTTTGGCGGCGACCAACGCCACTGACCCCGCGACGAAGATCGCGATCCCGAGCGCGGTCAGGTTGCGCTTGCGATCTCCCACCCGTCGCCTGAACCTCCGCTCCGCCCGCTCCGGCGACCTCCCGGAACGCAACGGCATCGGTGCGAGGGGCTCGCCCGAGCGCCCTTCCGCGGCGATCCCGTCCATCAGCTCGCGGTCGACTCGGTCGGCGCCGGCGACCGCTCCGACGCCAAGCCCTCGCGCTCGGTGGAGACCCAGCGGTCGAGCTCGTGCCAGCGTTCATACATCCACTTGGTGGCCCCCGCCTCATCCCTGGGAATCTCCTCCGCGGCGAAACGCCAGCAACGAACCTTGATTCGCTGCCCGACGAGCCGGCCCCTCCAGATGTCCCCGATCGACTCGTAGCCGTCGAAGCCGACGTGTCCGCAGATGACCAGATCCAAGCTCGGGTCGGCTGCGATCAGCGCCAGGGGACCACCGAGCCTCGGCGGCAGCAGATTCACCAACGGATCGGCGAGCTTGCCGAGCTCCAGCGAGCTCTCCCTCACCTTCTCCTTCGCCCGCTTGATCTTGGCTTCGGTGGCCCGAGTCCCCTCCGGATAGATGAAGACATACTCGGCCGGACCCAGGTCCTCGGTCAGCCGAGTGATCTTCGCGATCTCCGCCGCGGGATTGTCGGAGACCCGCCGAAGGAAGACGGTCGGGATCCAGCGGCCGCCGATGTCGATCACTCCGATTGCCTGGAGCTCTCGCTTGATCACGTATCGGAGCCCGGCGTCGTTATGCCAGGCGACGAAGGTGTCGCCGACGAGGTTGTCGACGATTGAGGCGTGGCGGATGAACACCAGCGCCCGCGGATGCGCCTGATCAAGGCCCTCGGTCTCGACCCGGAGTCCGAACAGTCGCTGGAGCGAGCCGAAGTGCAGCCGCGCCCAGCGCGGACGCAACCAGTAGATCCCGCGTCGACGGCGCATCGAGCCCTTGCCGAAGGGCCCCCCCGAGGCGATCCAAACGCTCAGCAGGACCTCCATCGCCCAGACCTCGATAACCAAAAACGACCACAGCGTCATCACCAGCCGCACCCCCACCCAGGGCTTGCGCTCCCGCAGCCAGAGGTAGAGATCCACCAGCGCCGCCCCCGTGAGCAGCACCGGCAGTAGCAGCGTCACCAGGACGGCGCCGACGATCTCCAACGGCATGCCGATCAG
>JBPCOO010000240.1:0-2581 GCA_051000155.1 Solirubrobacterales bacterium
TCGGTCGGACCTACACCGCCGGACCCGTCCGAGCCGGTCGAGCCGTGCCCGCCGCGCCGATCGGACCCTCCCGACCCGATCGAGCCACGACCGGCCAGCGAGTAGGCGAACAGCCCCGCCCCGACCACCAGCACCAGCAGCGGCCAGCCGAAGATCTTGCCCTCGGGGGAGTCGTCGTCGAGGTCCAGCCCGACGCTGTAGGCGAACACCACCAGCACGATCGCGCCGATGTAGCCGGGTCCGCGGAGTCCGGTGCGTGCGGCGTAGACGACCAAGGCCAGACCGCTGAGCAAAGCCAAGAGGTCCCAACCGACGTTCTGGGTGGGGGCCCCGATGGCGCTACCCTCGAAGGGCAGGAAGAAGGCGGCGATCGAGCCGATCACCCCGATCACGGTGACCACCAGCACGGCGACGCCGGCTACGGTCAGCAGGTCCCCCGCCTCGGCGCTCGGGCGGCGGAGCGCGTCGAGGCCGCCTCCGTCGATCCTGGTCGCGGCGAACACCAGACCGAAGCCGAATAGGAGCACGAGCGCCCGGAAGGCGTCAGCGTCCCCGGCGAGGATCTTGTCGACGAGCGCCAGCCAGGCGATCAGGGCGAAGATCGCGCCAACCAGCATCTGATAGCGGACGCCGGTGTAGAAGCGCAAGAAGAAAGCGACCGCCGCCGCGATCCCGAAGATGAACAGGGTGACGAGAGTCGCATCGGGGGTGTCGGCTATCGCGTCCACGAGCAGGGCGAGCGCCAGCGGCAGGAGCAGGATGCCCGCGACCAGGTAGATGCTGGGCCAGCTCTGGGACTCATCCTCGCGGTGCCCGAGCGCGCCCGCCAGACCGGCGACCAATAGCAGGGCCGAAGCCGTCCCGACCAGCAGGAACTGGACGAACGAGCCGATCGCGTCCCCGTCGAAGTCGGTGCCGGCCCGAATCGTCACCAACAAGAACCCGAGGCCGACCAGCAGACCGGCGACCGCCCGGATCGGATCCTGCTGCCCACGCGTCTTCAATCGCTCCACCAACTCGTCCATCACCCTCACCCCTTCGGTTCGATCACATGTACTCCAAGGTCCCGTAGCTGCCGCGAATCGACCGGCGCCGGGGCGCCGGTGAGCGGATCGGCGCCGCTGGCGGTCTTCGGGAAGGCGATCACATCGCGGATCGAGTCGCTGCCGTGGGCGAGTGCGGCGATCCGGTCGACTCCGTAGGCGATGCCGCCGTGGGGAGGCGCGCCGAAGCGAAGCGCTTCCAGCAGGAAGCCGAAGCGGGCCTCCGCTTCGGCCTCGTCGATTCCGAGCAGGCCGAGCACCTGGCGCTGAATCTCCGGATCGGAGATGCGGATCGAGCCGCCGCCGATCTCCCAGCCGTTCCAGACCATGTCGTAGGCCTTGGTCTTCGCCGCGCCCGGGTCCTCCGGATCGATCGGTCCCGTTGGCGCGGTGAAGGGATGGTGCAGGGGCGTCCAGCGTTCATCGATCTCGCTCCACTCGAACATCGGCCAATCGGTGACCCAGAGCAGGGCGTGGGCGCCGTCCTCGATCAGTCCGAACCGCCCGCCCAGCCGCAGCCGGAGCGCGCCGAGGACCGAGTTGGCGATCGGGACGGCGTCGGCGACCAACAACAGCAGGTCTCCCTCTTCCGCCTCCAGCTCGGAGTTGATCCGGGAAAGCTCCTCGTCGGAGAGGAACTTGGCCGTGGGCGAGCGCCAACCCTCGCCCTCGCGGATTGCCCAGACGAGGCCCTTGGCTCCCAGCTCCTGGGCCTCGGAGATGAGCCCGTCGAGGGCCGAGCGGGGCAGGTCGCGCTTGCCGGCGTTGATCCCCTTGACCGCGCCGCCGCCGTCGATCGTCCCACGGAAGACCTTGAACTCGGTCCCGGCGAGCACGTCGCTGACGTCGACCAGTTCCATCCCGAAGCGCGTGTCGGGCTTGTCGGAGCCGTAGCGGTCGAGCGCGTCGATGTAGCTGATCCGCGGCAACGGCAGCGACACCTCGACCCCGGCGGCGCCGAGCACATGAGCAACCAATCGCTCGTTGGCCTCGATAACGTCTTCGACCTCGACGAAGCTCATCTCGATATCGAGCTGGGTGAAATCGGGCTGGCGGTCGGCGCGAAGGTCCTCGTCGCGGAAGCAGCGGGCAAGCTGGTAGTAGCGCTCGAAGCCGCCGATCATCAGAAGCTGTTTGAAGAGCTGGGGGGACTGGGGCAGCGCGTAGAAGGAGCCCTGCCGCCCGCGGCTCGGAACCAGGAAGTCCCGGGCCCCCTCCGGGGTGGAGCGGGTCAGCACCGGGGTCTCGATCTCGGTGAAGCCCTCCCCGTCGAGATGCTCGCGCATCGCGCGCATCAGCCGCGCCCGCAGCTCGATCCCACCTCGCATCGACTCCCGGCGAAGATCCAGGTAGCGGTAGCGAAGGCGGGTCTCCTCCCCCGCCTCCCCGGCGTAGCTCTCGATCGCGAACGGCGGCGTCTCGGCGTCGGAGAGCAGCTCGGCGCTTCGGACCCGTAGCTCGAAGGCGCCGGTCGGGATCTCGTGGTTGACCACCTCGGGGTCGCGGTCGGTCACCTCGCCGGAGACGCAGATCACGTC
>JBPCOO010000050.1:0-4175 GCA_051000155.1 Solirubrobacterales bacterium
GCGACGGGCATCGACCTGCCGAGCGAGAACGCGGGTCTGGTGCCGACGCCGGAGTGGCGAAACGAGCTGTTCGAGGAGGCAACCGATCCGAAATCCTGTGGAGGAACCGACGTGGTCTTCGACTTCGAGCGCGAGTGCTTCGAGACGGTTGACCGGCAGTGGAGCGTCGGCGACATGATGAACCTCTCGGTCGGGCAGGGCGACCTCCAGGCAACGCCGCTGCAGCTCGCACTCGCCTACGCGACCGTGGCTAATGGTGGCCGAGTGGTGCGCCCCCATGTCGCCCAGAAGGCCTTGAGCCCGCTCGGTCGGACCGAGCAGGAGATCACCCCCGCCCCTCAGCGCGAGCTCAACATCTCCGATAGCACTCGCTCGACGATCATGGAGGGGATCCGCCAGGCGGCGATGGAGCCGGGCGGAACCTCGGCCGCGATCTTCGGTCCCGGCTATCCGATCGAGATCGCGGGCAAGACGGGCACCGCGGAGACCACCGGTCCGGAAGGAGGGATCGTCGACCAGTCCTGGTACGCGGCGGTCGCACCCTTCGACGATCCTCAAATCGCGGTGGTGGTCACTGTCGAAGGGGGCGGATTCGGCTCCGAGGCGGCCGCTCCGGCGACCGAGCAGATCATCCGCGAGTACGCGACCCGATACCTCGATGTTCCGAAGAAGGCCTTCACCGAGGGTGCCTCCGACGATGCCGAGGCGACCGCGGCCGGCGTCGCCGGGGCGGAGGACTAGGCTTCAGTGATGGTCTCGCCGAGCCCCAAGTCATTCGAGGAGGAGCGCACCGCAGGGGTGCCTCCGAGGGCGGGCCTGCTGCAGATGGATCCCGTGACCGCGTTCGCGGGAATCGCCCTGGTCGCTACCAGCGTGTTCGTGCTTGCCCAGACGACCCAGGACTTCGTTCCCGACAACCCCTTCCACTACGTCATTCGCCAGAGCATCTACGGGGTGGTCGGAGTCGCCGCGATGCTCGCCCTGGCGCGGATCGACTATTCGCGCTTCCGCGAGATCCGGGTCGGGCTGTACGCGGCCCTGATAGCCACGATCATCCTGGTCTTGTTCGTCGGCAACGAGGTCAACGGTGCCCGCCGCTGGATCGAGTTTCCCTTCTTCACCTTTCAGCCGTCCGAGCTCGGCAAGCTTCTGCTGATCGTCGCTCTGGCCGGTTTCGTCATCGACCGGGCTCGCCGACAGTCGGAGGTGCAGCGAACCGCGCGCCTGCTGCTGTTGGGTGTGGTTCCGGCACTGATAGTCCTGGTACAGCCCGATCTGGGCACCGCGCTGGTCTACGGCGTGGTCACCCTTTCGGTCCTGTTCGTCGCCGGAATCAGCTGGACGCACTTCGCTGCGCTCGGCGGGCTCGCGGTCGGGGCGATCGCAATCACGCTGGTGCTTGCTCCCGCAATTGGCGTCCCCGTCTTGTCGGGGGAGCAGCAGGAGCGGTTGACGTCATTTCTCGAACCGAGCGATGACCCCGCCGACGCCAGCTACCAACAAAATCAAGCATTGATCGCCGTCGGCTCCGGGGGAAGAACCGGACTCGGCGACGAAGCCACCCAGGCACGCGCCGGCTTTTTGCCGGAGGGTGAGACGGACTTCATCTTCGCCGTGACGGCGGAGCGATGGGGCTTCGTCGGCGGTGCGTTCCTGCTTTCCCTATACGCCCTGCTCATCTGGCGGGCGCTGCGGATCACGACACTCTCGAAGAACTTGTTCGGCAGCACGATCGCGGCCGGTATTGCCGCGATGCTGCTATTCCAGGTGTTCGTCAACGTCGGCATGAACATCGGCGTGATGCCGGTTACAGGCATGCCGTTGCCGTTGATGACATTTGGCGGATCGTCGGTGCTGGTCACCTTCATGGCGATCGGCCTCCTCCAGAGCGTCTACATCCAAGCGCAGCTCAACTCGCCGAGCAGGGGCAATCCCAAAGCTCTGTGAGGTGAGCCAACTTGAAGAAACAGATCCTCGTATCGGTTGACGCGGCCGAAACCCGCGTCGCCGTTCTCGAAGCCAAGGGGGACCCCTCCCGCGGCGACAACCAGAAGAAGAAGTCCGGCGGCTGGCGCGTGGGCGAACTCTACGTCGAGCGCAAGGGCGGCAAGTCGATCGTCGGCAACGTCTACAAGGGCGTCGTCGACAACGTCCTGCCGGGGATGGAGGCGGCCTTTGTCGACATCGGCCTCGAGCGCAACGGCTTTCTCCACTGCGATGAGATCGTCACCGCCGACGGCAAGGCCGTGCCCAAGCGTGGGCGCGGCGGCGGAAAGCGGATCGACGAGCTGATCAAGCGTGGTCAGGAGATCATCGTCCAGGTGGTCAAGGATCCGCTCAAGTCGAAGGGCGCGCGGCTGACGATGCAGCTCTCGATCGCCGGTCGCTACCTCGTCTACATGCCCCAGGGCGACGGCGTCGGGGTTTCCCGACGGCTCTCCGACAAGGAGCGGACGAAGATGCGCAAGGCCTTGGAGAAGGTCCACAACCCCAAGGACGAGGGCGGCGGCTACATCGTCCGGACCGCCGCGCAGGGCGCCAAGGAGGAGGACTTCAGCCGGGAGATCTCCTACCTGGCAAAGCTCCACGACGTGGTCAAGCGCCGGGGCGAGAAGGCGGAGGCGGGCTCGCTGGTCTTTCAGGAGGCCGACCTCTCGATCCGGGTGCTGCGCGACGTCTTGGGCAGCGAGTTCGAGGGCGCCGCGATCGACGACCGCCAGCAGTACGAGCGGGTGGTCAAGTTCTTCGAGCGGACCGCTCCCGAGCTGGTCGAATACGTCACCTTCCACGACGACAAGCAGCCCCTGTTCGACAAGTACGACGCTGAGACGGCCTTCCGGTCAACGCTGTCACGACGGGTGGACCTTCCTTCCGGTGGCTACCTGATCATCGACTACGCCGAGGCTCTGACGGTGATCGACATCAACACCGGCTCGTTCACCGGTAAGGGCAAGGGCCGGCTGGAGGAGACGATCACCAAGGTCAACGTCGAGGCCGCCGACGAGGTCGTACGCCAGCTACGGCTGCGCGACATCGGCGGGATCATCGTCATCGACTTCATCGACATGGCGAAGGCGAAGAACCGCGACCAGGTGTTGAAGACGCTGCGCAAGGCCCTCGACGAGGATCGAACCAAGACCTACGTGGTCGAGGTCTCCCCGCTCGGGCTGGTCGAGATGACCCGCCAGAACGTGACCGAGGGCGTACGCGAGATCCTCACCGTCACCTGCCCGACCTGCGAGGGCGAGGGCGTGGTCGAGTCGGCGGAGACGGTGGCGATCGACGTCCAGCGACGCCTGACCGACTACGTCGCCGCCAACCACAAGCCCGAGGCGTACCTGATCCGGGTTAATCCGAAGGTGGCCCAGGAGCTGGTCAAGGAGGGCAGCGGCCTGCATCAGCTCGAGCGCGAGTCGAAGAAGCAGTTCTTCTTCGAGGGCGGCGATGCGCTGCCGATCGCAACCTTCGAGGTGGCGGAAACCGGGTCCCTCGAGGAGATCGAGCGACAAGCGCTTCCGTTTGCCCGCGGCGATGAAGTCCTGGTGGCGATCGAGGAGCCCCACATGTTCAACGCGGGGGATGCGATCGCGAGGCTTGACGCCTTCGTGATCACCGTGGCGGGGGCGGGCTCGCTGATCGGTGAGCGCAAGCTGGTTCGCATAACCGACATCGAGCGCTCGGCAGCTCAGGCGGAGCTGGTCGAGGGGGCTAATGGGGGCACGGATGCGGAGTCGGAGGCCGACGAGCTAGAATCCGGCGGGCGACGCCGTGGCCGTCTGGGTGGCAGGCGTCGTTCTCGCGCTGAAAGCTCGTAGAGCCTCACGCCTATCCCGATTACCTAAGGACTATGAGCAACTGACAATGGCTACCTACGCGATCATCGAAACCGGCGGCAAGCAGTACCGCGTCGAGGAGGGCACCTCCCTCCTGGTCGACCGCTTGGCCGACGACGAGGGAGCCAAGGTGTCGCTGCGACCGGTGATGCTGCGGACCGACGATGACGTCGTTTTGGACCGATCCGGCCTCGAGAAGGTCAAGGTCGAGGCCGAGGTGGCCGCCCACGAGCGCGGCGAGAAGATCGACGTCTTCACCTACAAGGCCAAGAACGGCTCCTCGCGCAAGCGCCGCGGCCACCGCTCGGAGCTGACCCGGCTCGAGGTGACCTCGGTCGGCAC
>JBPCOO010000150.1:0-6655 GCA_051000155.1 Solirubrobacterales bacterium
TCGTCTCCACCCCCCAGTGCTGTCCCTCCAGGGCGACCACGATCACCGGCCAGTACCCCAACAACCACGGGGTCGAGGCCAATCGTCCCGGCTACCCGACCCTCGATCGCAAGTCGAACGTGCTTCCGGTCTGGCTCCAGCGAGCCGGCTATCAGACGATTCACGTCGGCAAGTACCTCAACGGCTACACCGGGGCTCGCGGGATGCACCCCGCTCCGGGGTGGGATAGCTGGCTGACGATGACAGCCTCCGACTACTCGAACCCGGTCTTCTCGGTCAACGGCGAGCTGATGCGATATCCCGACCAGCATCTCTCCGACGTCATCGGAGAGATGTCGGTTGCCGCGGTCGAGCGCAACATGCCACGGTCGAAGCCCCTCTATCTCCAAGTCGATCACTTTGCACCCCACGTCGGCGGTGGGGATCGCACCGGACGCTGCGAGGGGGGAGCGGTGCCCGCGCCTGAGGATGCCGACGCGTTCATCGACGAGCCGCTGCCGCGGCCACCCGGCTTCAACGAAGTCGACGTCTCCGACAAGCTCGGCTTCATCCAGGGGCTCGAACCGCTCGGGGGCGGGGACATCGACGAGATCACCCGGCGCTACCGATGCGCGCTCGCATCGCTCGCTTCCGTCGACCGCGCGATCGCCGATCTGCTCAGGGGGATCCGCAAGGCCGGGGAGCTATCCAACACGTTGGTGATCTTCACCTCGGACAACGGCTACGCCTACGGCGAGCACCGCCTCGCAACCGGCAAGGGACTCCCCTACGAGGAGCACATCCGGGTGCCGCTGGTGATTCGACCGCCACTGGGAAAGGGCTTTGGCAGGACCGAGCGGGGCTCCTCGATCTCCGACGCGCCGGTCGGCAACGTCGATCTGGCCCCGACCATCCTCAGGCTGGCCGGCGCGGATCCGTGTCGCACCGACAAGGACTCGAGCTGCCGGCGGCTCGACGGGCGTTCGTTGCTCGGCGTGCTACGAGGCCGGGAGCCGAAGTGGTCGGAGGATCGGGCGCTTCGGATCGGGTTCTTCATCAACGCCGAGGCCTACCGGCTGAGCTGCCGGTGGGAGGGCTTTCGCAGCTCCGATCGAGTCGTGATTCGCCACACCGAGCTGCCCGATCCCGGCGACGGCTTCCGCTGTGGACCGAGCTCGGCGGTCGAGCACTATGACCGTTCGCGAGACCCCTTCCAGCTACGGGCGGTCGAGACCCCGTTGAGCAGGGGCCAGCAGCGGCGCCTGAACCGCATCAGCCGGTGCAGCGGCATCCGCAAGCGTGACCCGGGGATTCGCGGCGTCCCCTACTGCGAGTAGCCCGGCAGCCGAGGATGACGCGCCTGACGCTTTGCTGGGTCGGTCAGGCACGCCCCCGCGGGCACCGGAAGCGGCCTTCTGAGGATGACGAGGACCCGATGGGGGAAAGCCCCCCGGCTAGGCCAGCGCGGGCTCGGGCTTGGCGTCGCTGCCCGCGACACCGCAGGACTGGCGGATGAGGCCGCTGGCGCGCTCGAACTCCTCGTCGCTCATCACCGGGACGCCCTCGAACGGGAGGTCGCGGTCGATCTCGACCCACGACTGGCAGCCGTGGTGCTCGTCGCGGACTCGCACCGTGACCGGTCGCGGAATCCGGTGCACCCGCAGCAACAGCACATGGAGCGGGTGGGTCCGCTTCCAAGCGAGACGCTTGCGAGCGTAGTCCTGCGTCCACACGTGAAAGGGCGAGAGCGCGTCGATCACCCGCTGGTCGGTGATCTCGAAGCGCTCGGCCACCTCTGCCCAGGCGCGGATCCGGACCCGGTCGGGCTGGGCGATGCCGCCATCCTGCAGCAGCGCCCGCGGCGGCGGCTCCTCGTCGGGCCAGACGCCCTCCTCGAGCGCGCGACGCAGCTCGGGATGGTGGGACTCACGGACCAGGTCGTTCCGCTGGTGGTCGAAGGTGGGGTAGAGGAAGAAGCGCTCGTGGCCGAGCTCGAAGTGCTTGTTCTCCTCGCGGATGCCGCCCTTTCGCAGGGTCAGTAGCTGCTCCCCCTCTGCGAGCGCACGTACGGTGACGGACCATTCCTTGAAAGCGATGGGCATGTGAAATTCAGACCTCGTAGATATTGGGGTTTCCTGGGTCCGAGCAGTCCTCGAACAAGACGACCGTGAGCGAGCTTGACTCGCGTCCCGGCACGGCGCGGGAGTGTAGAGGAGGTCCGCCTAAATGCCAACTAAGTTGCAGCCGCCACGACCGCTACCGCTCGGGCGCGACCGCTCGGGCGCGCGCGTGGGTGCGGCCCGCTCAGTCGGGCTCGCCCCATCCCCCGCCGCCGGGGGTCTCGATCCGGAGGATCGCGCCGGGCTGGAGGCGCCCCGAGGCCTTCGGCCCGAGCTCGGAGCCGTCGAGCAGATTTCGGCCGACCTCCCCGGGAGCGCCGCCCTCGCTCCCGGCCGGCGCGTTGCGGCGGCGCTCGGTGATCAGGGTGAAGTCGATCTCCGCCAGCGCCTCCAGCTCCCGCACGACGCCGTCCCCGCCGGCATGGCTGCCCGCCCCGCCGCTACCGCGCCGGACCGACAGCTCCCGGACCCTGACCGGCAGCTCACTCTCGAGCGCCTCGACCGGCGTGTTGAGGGTGTTCGACATCGCCACGTGGACGGCCGAGGGCCCGGCGGCGTCTCGGCACGCTCCCTGGCCACCGCCGATCGTCTCGTAGTAGGTGAACCCCTCCCCGGAGAGGGTGAGGTTGTTCATCGTCCCCTGTCCCTGCGCAGGGGCCCCGGCGGCCTGACCGAGTGCCCCGAGGACGAGGTCGGCGACGCGGCTGGAGGTCTCGACGTTGCCGGCGGCGACCGCGGCCGGGGAGCGAGCGTTGAGCACCGATCCTTCGGGCGCGCTCACCTCGATCGGGCGGTAAGCCCCCGCGGAGGCGGGTGCGTCGGGATCGGTGAGCACGCGAACCGCGAAGTAGGCGGCGGAGGTGGTCACCGGCATCGGGCAGTTGAGATTGCCGTCGACCTGGGAGGCGCTGCCGGCGAAGTCGATCGAGATCTCTTCCCCGGCGACCTCGACCTCGCACTGGAGCTCGATGTCGCCATCGGCCCCCTCGAGCACGTCGGTGGCGCTGTAGCGGCCATCGGCGAGCTGGTCGATAGCCGCTCGGGTGCGGCGCTCGGCGTAGTCGAGCACCGCCTCCATCCCGGCGAGGAGCTGATCGAGTCCCCGGCGGGAGGCGATCTCGTTCATTCGTTTGGCGCCGAGGTGGTTGGCGGCGCGTTGAGCGCGGAGGTCGGCGAGCCGTTGCCCGGGGCTGCGCATGCACTCGGCCAGCTCACGCAGAACCTCGTCGGAGGCGAGCCGGGGCGAGATCACAACCCCCTCCTGGCTCAGCTCGGTCGAGTCCACCGGCATCCCCCCGGGAGTAGGCCCGCCGACGTCGGCGTGGTGGGCCCTCGCCGCCGCGAACCCCACCAGCTCGCCATCGATATGGACCGGGTCGATCAGGGTGATGTCGGGAAGGTGGGTGCCTCCCGCGTAGGGATCGTTGAGAATCCAGCTCGTGCCGGGCTGCTGCTCGCGACCCGAGATCGCCTCGACCGCGGCGGGCATCGAACCGAGGTGGACCGGGATGTGCTCGGCCTGCATCACCAGCTCCCCACCGGCGTCGAACAGCGCGGTCGAGCAATCCTGGCGCTCCTTGATGTTGGCGGAGTGGGCGGCGCCTATCAGGGTCGCGCCCATCTCATCGCAGGCCGCCCCGAGCGCTCCGACCATCACCTGGAGGGTGATCGGATCGATGCTCATGTGGGGCTCCCGACCTCGACCACGATCGAGCCTCCCGCGGCGGCCTCCGCGCGGCAGCCCTCGGGGATCACCACCGAGGTCTCGGTCAGCTCGATCACGCAGGGGCCTTCGAGCGGGCCGTCGTCGGCGTCGGGATGGCCCGTGATCACCTTGGCGGTGCGGTCGCCCTCGGGCATGCGGATCTCGCGCTCGCCGACATCCGGGCTCGCTCGAGGCGGATCGAGATCCACCTCGGTTCGGGGTCCGATGGCAGCCACCCGGATGGCGACCAGCTCGACCTCCGCGTCGGTGTCGCGGTAGCCGTAGCGCTCGGCGTGGGCCTCGGCGAAGCCCTCGGTCAGCTCCTCGACTTCTACCCCTCGAGCGGCGGGCACATCCAGCTCGAACGACTGCCCGCGGTAGCGCAGCTCGCAGACGACCTCGGTTCGCTCGACCTCCGCCAGTGAGTCCGCCGCGTCGGAGGCCATCTCGTCGATGATCGATTCCAGCCGCTCGTCGGTCAGCTCACCGCCGCTCAGCATCACCGTCCGAGCTTGGTCCTGGCGACGCTCGGAGACGGCCAGCCCGAGTGCGGACAACACGCCCGCGGCGCGGGGAATCACGAACCGCGGCGAGCCCAGCTCCCGTGCCAGCTCAGCCGCGTGGAGGCCCCCGGCGCCGCCGAAGGCGACCAGGTCGTATTCGCGTGGGTCCACACCTCGCTCCACCGTCACCACCCGCAGCGCCCGCAACATCTCCTGATTGGCGACTCGGATGATTCCCTCGGCGGCCTCCTCCGGCTCCATCTCGAGCTCGGTGGCGAGCGAGCCGATCGCCGCGGCCGCCGCCTCGCGATCCAGCTCGATGTCCCCGGCGAGGGGGGCGTCGGCGGGAAGGCGGCCGAGCAGTAGGTTGGCGTCGGTGACCGTCGGCTCATTACCGCCCTTGCCGTAGCAAGCCGGGCCCGGCTCGGCGCCGGCCGAGCGCGGTCCCACCCGCAGCGCGCCCCCCGAGTCGATCCAGCCGATCGAGCCACCCCCGGCACCGACCGTGTGTACGTCAACCGTGGTCAGTTGGATCGGGCGCTCGGCGAGCTCGCGGGTAGCGGTGCGGCGCACGCCGCCCTCCTCGACCACGCAGACGTCGCAGGAGGTGCCACCCATGTCGAAGCTGACAGCGCGCTCGGATCCGACGGAGGTCGCCACGCGCGCCGCCCCGACGGCGCCGCCCGCGGGACCGGAGAGCACGCTCCAGGCGCCGCTGCCGGCGACCTCGGCCAGCGCCGCCACTCCGCCGGAGGACTTCATCAGCACCGGCTCGGGTAGGCCCGCCTCCTCGCACGCATCCGCCAGCTCCCCGAGGTAGCGGGAGAGCAGTGGCGCCAGGTAGGCGTCGATGACCGTGGTCGAGGCCCGCTCGTACTCGCGATGGCGGGGAAGCACCTCGGAGGAGACGCTCAGTTGGAGATCGGGGACGGAGTCGCGGATGGCGCGGGCCAGCTTGCGCTCGTGGGAGTCATCGGCAAAGCTGAACAGCAGGCACAGCGCCGCCGCCTCGGCACCGGAGGAGCTCAGCTCCTCGACCACCCGCTCACACTCATCGTCGGTCAGCTCGGTGACCGGCCCATCGGCCCCGATGCGCTCGCCGACGGCTACCGCGAGCTCGGGTTCGGCCAGCGGCGGCGGGCGGTCGGCGCAGAGGTCATAGAGGCTGAGGCGATCCTGGCGCGCGGTCACGAGCAGGTCGGTGTGGCCGGCGGTTGCCACCAGCGCCGTGCGGGCACCGCGTCGTTCCAACAGCGCGTTGGTGCCGACCGTCATCCCGTGGGCCAGATGGGTGACCTCGGTGGGCTCGACCTCGGCCCGCTCGCAGACGGAGCGGACCGCCGCCATCACCCCTTCGGTCTCGTGCTCGGGGGTGGTCGGGGCCTTGGCGGTGTGGACGCTGGAGCCGTCGATCAGGACGGCGTCGGTGAAGGTACCTCCAACGTCAACGCCCAGCAGCATCCTGGCAACCTATAGGCGCCGCTCTCCTCCGGCATCGCCGTGGGCTGGCGGATGTGCCTACGCGTAGGTGGGGATGCGCTCCGGCGCCCCTGCTACCGGCGCGAGCTTGAGGTCCTCTTCGAGGTGCTTGTGAGAGGGGCAGTAGTCCCGACTCGGAAGCGGCTCGCGCTGGCACGGCGTTCCCTTGCGGGTGTGGGCCCTGCATTCGCGGCGCGTCTCGCCCAGCAGCTCTTCGATCGAGGCCGAATCGAGGTACTGAAGGGCGAGCCGAATGTTGCGATCGACAACCCGATAGACGTCGAGCTGGTCGGTCATGGTGAAGTGGCCGCGCAGATCGCAGAAGAGCGTCTTCGTCGGTCGGGCGAAGTAGCGCCGGTCGGTCAGCAGGCGCTGCATGGTCGACTCGCAGGAGTCGAGCACCCGTTGTCGTGTCTCGCTGGAGCTCCCCGCTCGCGAGAGGAAGGGCGATAGCTCTCGATAGATGGTTCGGCTGAACTGGTACATGGTCTCCTACCGGGTAGTTGTCCCAAACGGCTTGAGATCGGCGGGAACGATCTCTCTCTCTGTGTCCAGTGTCACATACGTCTATGAAGACGAAAGGGTTCTCCATTAAGTCGGGATTAACACGCTCAGCCGTGAAAATGGGGGGCCCAGGGCGGGCTACCAGGCCTCGATCCGAACCTCGCCCCCCGGATCGACCACGGTGTGGTGGCGATCCAGCCGCGGAGAGCTGCGGGGGTGATCAGAGCGGCGATGGGTCCCCCGGGACTCCTCCCGGCTCAGCGCCGAGCCGGCGATCAGCGGTGCCAGCGGGTAGGGATCCTCGAGCAGTTGCTCCAGCAGCTCGGCCCGCCGGCGCGGACCCGCCAACTCCCACATCCTCACCC
>JBPCOO010000246.1:0-4937 GCA_051000155.1 Solirubrobacterales bacterium
CCTGGCTCGCCCTCGATGTCGCCTTGCCGCTGTCGAAGCCGATCGGCCGTCCCTCGATCGAGGAGGTGCGCGAAGCCTTGGGTCGCGAGGTTCTCGAAGTCCTCCACCAGGACGCCGACCGCCTCCGTGAGCACACCGGCCGTGACCTCTCCCACTGGTCCGTCTGAGTCTCCCCGCCCAGGCCAACCCCCCACTCGCCGCCGGCAAGGGCGTCGAAGGCCCGGCGCGTTCCTATCGCTCGATCACATACGCGTGCGCGTCCTCGATCACCCCGGCAACTTCGTCCCAGTCGACCCTTGGGAGGTCGAGCCTCAGCCCGACCCAGCCACGAGGTCCGACGTAGGGCGGCACGAAGTACCGCTCCGGCCGATCCTCCACCAGCGCCGCCTGCAGCTCCTTCGGACCCGCCGCCCATAGGCATAGACGGCCCTCGCCCCACTCACGCTCATCATGAACGGAGGCAAAGGTCCGACCTTCGTTCCCCTCGGCGGTGAAGAAGGTGGGTGAGCCGTGCGATGGCCGCTCGATCACGCCCGGCAGCGCCAGCGCAATCGGCCGAACCCGTTCCATCGCCGCCTCCAAGCGAGGAGTACTGACAACCGGATGAGCCATGTGCCCCCAACCTATCGCCATCTCGAAGGTCCAGCGGAAAAGCCCCCCAGATGACCCCGCTAGGAGCACCGGCGACCAGATCGCCACAGCCGGCCCAGCGCGCCGAGGGGCCGGCGGGGAAGGTCCAAATCCCGCGTCAAGGGCCGGCGGGGAAGGTCTCAGGACCACTCAGCATTCCGCGCAGGGAGACCTACGCGGCGCCTGACCCCGCTTAGGACGCGCGGAACTGCGGTCCTGAGGTCTTCACCGCCGGCCCCACACCAGTGCGGTCTGGGGGCCTTTCCCGCCCGCCCCCCAACTCCTACGCCCGGCGAATAACGATCTGGTCAGCCTCGATCGAAACCTCGACCGCCCGCTGATCCTTCCAGTGCTCCTTGTAGGTGGGATCGTCCTTGACCGCGGCGTCGAGCCAGAGGCCGTAGCCGTCGTCGGTTCCGTGATCGAAGGTCGCCTCGAGCTTCTTGCCGCCGCGCTTGCGCCCGCGGCCCCCGCGTCGGCGGCGCCGACGTCCGCGGCCTTCGCCGTCCCCGTCGTCGTCTGAGTCCTCGTCCGAGTCGCCGGAGTCGGAGTCCTTCTCGGACTCCTCTGACTCGTCCTCCTCCGGCTCACGCTCGGCCTCCTCCAAGGTCGCCGCCTCGACCTCGGCCTCAATCTCGTCGCGGAGGCCGTCGGCGTCATCGCCTCCACCCTCGGAGGAGAGCTCGTGTCGCTTGCGAAAGTCGCGAAGCTCGCTTGCGGAGACCTCGAGTTGGTGGGCGATCCAGGCGTCGGTGCGCCCTTCCTGGACCCAAGCTCTGATCTGATTCAGTTGTGCACGTAAAGATTTTCCAGCCATAGGGCGCAGCAGACTACCAACCGGGGTGACGGAACCGGGGCACCCCCGACATCGCCGCGCCACGCGAGATCGGCGTCTATCGCAAGGAGGCCTACACCGCGCTCGAGGACAGCTCCGATGAGGCCGAGCCGGTGGAGCAGTCCGCCTGAGGCCGCCGAGGCTCGCGAGGGTGCGGCGTCAGCCGCCGACGAGGCGCGCCAGCACCTCGAACATGACGAAGACGACGGCAATCACCGTCACCGAGAGCGCGACCACGAGGATGAGGAAACGACGCAAGCCACTGCGCTCGACCTTCTCGATCTCTCGCGCCCGGGAGCGGTTGGCGGCGCGCTTGCGCAGCTCCACCCGCCGGCGCTCCTCGAGCTCCATCTCCCGCTCAAGGTTCTCCTCGAACTGATCGAGGCTCTGATGGCGCCTTGAGTCGGCTGCCGATCCGGCTGCTGATGCCTCACCCATCGCGGGCATCTTACTCCGGCGGCCCGACCCGGCTCGCTGCGACCGGATCGGTGGCCGAACTCGCCGAGCCGCGCGCAGGGATGAGTTCCGACCGGGCCCGGGGAGCGCCAGCCCGCCGAGCCACGGGCTCAGCAGGCCCCCCAAAGCCCCGCACCCGCCGCGGATGCCTTCCGCTGGAGGCGCTCGAAGCGGTCGGCGCGCTCGGTGTTCGGTGGAATCTCGAGGGTGCGGGCATAGCCGCCTTCCACCAACTCGGCGTTGACGAGCGTGTCGCCGACGAAAACGTAGGCGAGCAGCCGTCCGAAGCGGTCGGTCGGCTCGGTACCCACCTCCAGCCGGACCCGCTCACCTTCGACCAGCTCACGGTTACGTCCCGCCGCCTCCTTGGCGAAGCACTCGACCGGCGTTCCCGGCTTGACCGACTCCGGGGTGTCGACGCCGATGTAGCGAACGTCGGTTTCCACCCCGTCGAGGGAGACCTCGATCGTGTCGCCGTCGACTACGCGCATGACCTGCCCGCGCAGGACCTCGCCCGCACGCGCCCCGATCCCCGAGGCGGAGCCGCCACCGGTGCGAGCGGTCTCGGACTCCTCGTCGCCAAACAGGATCAGTGCGGCCAAGAGCAGGAACAGGACGATCGCGCCGGCCGGCCCTCTACCCGCCAACACCGCGAGCCATCCTCGCCCTCGGCCCTGAACACTCCCTACGGGGTCCGGGAGACGTTGTCGAGCATGATCTCCTTGATCCGGGAGACGATCTCGAGCGCGTCGTTCCACTCGCGCTGCCAGACGTTGCGGCCATAGATCACTCCGGAGCCGCCGGCGGCCATCATCTTCCGGGTCTGCTCCAGCAGGGTCTCGTCGTCGATCTTGGAGCCGCCGCTCAACACCACCAGCGAGCGCCCCGCGGAAGCGACGCAGTGGTCGATCGCATCCTCCTGGCTGAAGCCGCCCTCGTTATAGGGGGCGGGGGCGTCGGAGTCGGTGTCGAGGTCGACCTTGGGCATGTTCAGCTTGACCACGTCGGCGCCCATCTCCATCGCCATTCGCGCGGCGTAGTCGATCGCGTAGAAGCCGTCCTTGCCACCCTTCTTGTCAATCGCGGAACCGCGGGGATAGGACCAGACGATCAGTGGCATCCCGTAGCGCTCGCAGTCGCTGCGGACCTGCCGGAGCTGGGCCAGGTCGAGATCCTGACGCGGGGAGCCGACATACATCGTGTAACCGACCGCGTCGGCGCCGAGGCGTACCGCGTCCTCGACGGTGGCGTTACAGGCCGAAAGGGCATCGTCGGAGGAGGAGATGTCGGTCTTGCCATTGACCTTGAGGATCAGTGGCACCTGGCCGGCGTAGTCGGGGTAGTAGCGGGAGGCCATCCCGATTTGGCAGGCGAGCGCCGAGTAGCCCGCCTCGGCGGCCAGCTTGAACTGGTACTCGGGATCCTTGGAGGCGGGGTTGGGGAAGAAGTCGCGGGGCCCGTGCTCGATTCCCTGATCGATCGGCAACAGCAGCAGGGTTCCGTTGCCCGGGCCGAACTTGTAGAGCATCCGGTGCAGGCGGGCCTTCTTGCCGGGGGAGAGGGTGTCCAGAAGGGACTTCTGCTCGCTGATGCTCTTTGAGTCCATGGACGGTTTCCTCCTGATGGGTGAAGTTGTGGCCCCGGCTCGGACGGGGACGGACGGGCGCGGAGTATAGATCGCCGATTCCCGTCGCCCTGCCCACGGGTGCGCCCACCGGGGGCGAGCGTCATGCGCCAGGTGGGTAGGATTCAGCCTCGGCGAGCGGCCAGCCCGCCAGGGAGCTTGATCAGAGTGCTCGAGCACAACTTCAGCGGGACACCGTTCACGATCGGCATCGAGGAGGAGTTGATGCTGCTCGACCCCGAAACGCTCAACCTGACGCCGGGGATCGAGACCATCCTCGAGGCGGTCCCCCCCGAGTACGCCGACCAGGTCAAGCCGGAGCTGTTCCAGTCAGTGCTGGAGATCGCCACCCGCCCGTGCGGGGGCGTCGGTGAGGCGACCGAGGAGCTGGCTGAGCTGCGGTCGATGGTCTGCGGCGTCGCCGCCGAGCACGGGATGGGGGTCGGCGCGGGCGGCACCCACCCGTTCGCGCTCTGCCGGGACCAGGAGATCGTCCAGCGTGAGCGCTACATCGAGCTCTACGAGGAGCTCCAGTTCGTCGCCCGCCAGGAGCTGATCTTCGGCATCCACGTCCACGTCGGGATCGACGCTCCCGACAAGGCGATCTACGTTGCCGACGGGATCCGCCGCTACCTGCCGCTGCTTCTGGCGCTCTCGTCCAACTCTCCCTTCTGGGAGGGACAGCACACCGGGATGCAGTCGGCCCGGACCGCCGCCTTCCGCTCGTTCCCGCGCGTGGGCATCCCCCCGCACTACGGCACCTGGGAGATCTTCAGCCGGCGGGTCGAGCAGATGATGCGTTCGGGGGCGATCGCCGACTACACCTACCTCTGGTGGGACGTCCGCCCCCATCCTAACGTCGGCACGGTCGAGACCCGCGTCTTCGACCAGGCCTCCGAGCTGGCCGACACCGCGGCCTTCGCGGCCCTGACCCAGTCGCTGGCGCACAGGCTGGCAGGGGTCTACGCCGAGGGGGAGCCGCTGGTGGAGGTGCCCCAGGAGCTGGTCGATGACAACAAGGTGCGCGCCGCGGTCCGCGGCATCGACGGCGAGCTATTGGACATCACCGAGGGCCACCACCGACCCGCGAGGGAGTTGGGGAGACGACTGCTGGACGAGCTGGCTCCTTCGGCGGGAGAGCTCGGCTGCGAGGGGGAGCTGTCGCGGATCGGCGAGATCCTCGATACCGGCACGGCCTCGGCCGATCAGCTCCGGATCGCTTCCGAAAACGACGGCGATCTGCGGGCGGTGGTCGAGCAGGCGATCCAGCTCGGGCGATAGAGGCGGCTATCCTGCTCACGTGTCGTCGCCGGAGCTCAGCGTCGTTTGTAAGAACTGTGGCTCGGAGGCGAGCCCTTATGTGACCGAGTGCCCCTACTGCGGGGAGCGGCT
>JBPCOO010000176.1:0-2507 GCA_051000155.1 Solirubrobacterales bacterium
GTAAGGCCGTGGGCGTCGGGCCTCGGCAGGGGGGTTGTGCCCAGACCCCAAGAGAGGCCTGGCGGCCATGTTTGGTTCCGGCCTCCGCCAGCCGGTCGGCGAAGTTGGAGCTCTGCTCCTCCTCGGCTACTTGACGGCCTTCTTCAGGCCCGCGCCCGCGGAGAACTTCGGCACCTTGCCGCCTGGAATCGTGATCCGCTCTCCGGTGCGGGGGTTGACTCCCTGACGGGGGCCGCGCTCGTTGACGCTGAACTTGCCGAAGCCGGTGAAGTTGACGTCCTCACCGCTCTGCAGGGAGGAGATGATCGTGTCGAGGACAGCCTCGACCGCATCTCCCGCCTCTTTCTTGCTGTCGACGCGCTCGTCGTCGGCGACCTTCTCGATGAACTCGGCTTTGGTCATGTGTCCTCCTAGACGTAATCGGAATCGGCTTGAACCCTAACAATGCCTCCGGTCGCCACTTCTGAAACGTCGCCTCCGAGGTCGTGGGTCCGGTCGCGGACGCGTCGGGCGCCGAATCAGTGGCGACCGTGCGGCGTCCCGAAATCGGGCTCGGGTCCGAGCGGGACGATCCGCTTCGGGTTGAGCGAGGTGTGGGTGACGTAGTAATGCCGCTTGATGTGGTCCATGTTGACCGTGTCGGCAACCCCCGGCGTCTGGAATAGGTCGCGAGTCCAGCCCCAGAGGTTCTGGTAATCGACGATTCGGGCGCCGCTGCACTTAAAGTGGACGTAGTAGACGGTGTCGAAGCGGACGAGCGTGGTGAACAGGCGCACGTCGGCGAGGGTGATCCGCTCGCCCATCAGGTAGCGGCGATTGCCGAGGCGCTGATCGAGGCGACCGAGCGCATCGAAGAGCTTCTCGTAGGCCTGCGCGTAGGCGCCCTGGGTGCCGGCGAAACCGCACTTGTAGACGCCGTCGTTGACGGTGTCGTAGACGAACTCGTTGAGCTCGTCCATCTCCTCCCGCAACTCCTCCGGGTAGAGCTCGATCGAAGCGTTGGCGTGCTCGCCGAAGGCCTGGTCCAGCATCACGATCACGTCGGCGGACTCGTTGTTGACGATCCGGCACTCCTGCTTGTCCCAGAGGACTGGCACGGTCACCCGAGCCTCGAAGCCGCGCTTGGTCGCCAGATACGCCTCCGAGAGGTAGCGGAAGTCATTGACCGGATCACGGGAGGCGCCGGGGACGTCGCGGAAGGCCCAGCCCTTCTCATCGCGGATGGGATCGACCACCGAGAGCGAGATCGCCTCCTCGAGGCCCTTCAGCTTGCGGGTGATGATCGCCCGGTGCGCCCAGGGACAGGCCAGCGAGACGTAGAGGTGATAGCGCCCCGACTCCGCCGGAAACTGCTCGGAGTCCGGCTCGACCCAGTTGCGGAAGGCGCTGGTCTGGCGCTTCCAGGCGCCGCCCTCACCGACTTCGGAGTCCACCGAGGACCCGTCACTCATTGCTCGCGCTCCTTGCCCGCGCCGAGCCCCGTCCCACTCACGGAGCAATTGCTTGACGCCGCAACTGTACCGACCGCCCTGATCGTCCGCTCACGTCGGCCCTTCAAGGACACGATGGCTCAGAACTGGCGGTAGCGCGCCTCGAACAGGCAGTAGAAGCCGTAGATGAACAGCCCCGCGGCGACGATCCCCAGCAGGATCGGGCCGTAGCTCTGCTGGGCGATCTCCTGGAGGGCGCCGTCGAGCCCCTTGGTCTCGCTCGCATCGGACTCGATCGCAGCCTTGACCAGAAAGCCGCCGGTGAGGGTGTAGATGACCGCGCGCGCGGCGTATCCGCCGATCCCCGAACGCTCGGCCCAGGTGCGCTCGGTGGCGCTCATCTGTCCGGTCTTGAGCTCCTCCATGAAGCTCTGGGAGTAAGCCTTGTATGCCTGATAGCCGGCGGTGCCGATCAACACCACTCCGGCGATCCCGACGAGGATCTGGCCCGCGGGCTGCTCGAGGATCTTTCGGGTGATGGTCGAGGGATTGCTGCCTCCCCCTCCCCCCGAGTTGGAGAGGATCTGGATCGCGGTGAAGCAGAGTCCGCCGTAGACGATCGTCCGGACCACCGAGGCGCCCCGCTCCGCCCACTCCTCGGCCCCGTCCTCCCCGGGAACCCCGACGAACACCTCGATCAACCTATACAGCGCGTAGCCGCCGAGGCCGATCGCCAAGAGCACCAGCAGGAACTTGCCGGCGCTGCTGTCGGCGAGGGTGCTGAGGGCGCCGCTCTGTCCCTTGGTGTCGCCGCCGCTGCCGACGGCGACCCCGATCGCGATGATTCCGACGATCCCGTAGAGGACGCCCTTGGCGAGGAACCCGGCGCGGCCGAAGCGCTCGCGCCAATCCTCGGAGTTGGGTTGGTCGGGCACCTCGAGGGCCTACCCGAAGGGGGCCCGGGGTAAACGGAAGCTGCCGGCAGGCTAAATCGAAGCGCGGGTGGCGGGGCGAGCTACCACCAGCATGCGGTCGCGGAAGTCCGGCGCCCACTGGCGGTCGGCGAGCGCGAGCGAC
>JBPCOO010000276.1:0-3247 GCA_051000155.1 Solirubrobacterales bacterium
GCTCGCGACGAGGTCGTTCGCTGATCGCGCCGCGCCGCGCCGGTTTCTATAGCTCGAAGAACGCGCCCTCGGGGCCGACGTTGGCGACCTCGGTCGGACCGATCGAGGCGCGGGCTCCCCAGCTCTCATGCACGTGGCCACAGACGACCAGACGGGGGATGACCCGCTCGATCGCCTCCCGCACGGCGACGCTGCCCTCCTCGCCCTCGGGTCCCCGGTCGCAGGCGCCTCGGGGTGGGGCGTGGGAGATCAGCACGGCGCCGGAGCGCATCTCCTCAAGCAGCTCGGTGGCCTCCGCGTCGGTGAGGTCGAAGCTCCAGCCGCGATCGGTCGCGGGGATGCCGCCGCCGAGGCCGAAGATGGCTACGTCCTCGACCCTCGTCCCGCGTCCATGGAGTACCTGCGCCCGCCCCCAGCCCGCGCAGGCGGCATTGAGGGTCTCCTCGGTCTCGTTGTTGCCTGGTACCAGCACCGTCGGTGCCTCGATCTCCCGCAGCCAGTCGATCACCTCTTCCAACCCCTGCTGCTCCTCGGCGTAATCGCCGGCCCCGAGGACGAGGTCCGCCTCGGCCGCCTTCTCGATCAGCGCCTCGGCTTTCTCGTGATCGGCGTGAAGGTCACTGAAGGCGAGCGCCTTCATCTGTCCGCTTCCCGGGTTGTGAACATCGGACTCGCGTCCCCTCAGAGCTCGAAGATATCGCCCTCGGGACCGAGGTTGGCGATCTCGGTCCCGCCGATCCGAGACCGCTCTCCCCAGCTTTCGTGGATGTGGCCGCAGACTGCGAGTTGAGGTTGGAGTCGCTCGATCGCAGCGGCCAGGGCTGGGCTGCCGAGGCTCTCGCCGCCGCCGCTGCGGTCGCAGTGTCCCTTCGGAGGCGAGTGGAGGATGAGGACGCCGCCCTCCGGCGCGCCGGCCAAACGCTCGGACGCCTGCTCGTCGTCGAGGTCGAAGCTCCAGCCCCACGGCGTCGTCGGGATCCCGGCGCCGAGGCCGTAGAAGTCGATCCCCTCCGCCTCGATCGACTCCCCGTGGAGGACCGACGCCTCCTTCCACCCCGAGCAGGCGTCGCGTAGCGCCTCGTCGGTTTCGTTGTTGCCGGGCACCAGCAGGGTCGGGGTGGTGATCTCCTCGAGCCACCCGATCGCCTCCTCGAGCCCGCGGTGCTGGTTGGCGTAGTCGCCGGCGCCGACGACCAGATCGACCTCGGTGGCGCGTTCGACCAGGCGCCGGGCCGCGGCTTCGTCTCGATGGAGGTCGCTGAAGGCGAGCAGCTTCACGGTTCGGGAATCTACGACGTTCGCGCTCGCGGTAGCCTCGCGATATGGGAGCAACCCTGGCCACCGCCGCCGCCACCGCCGAGCCGCCGACGGACTCGATCGTCGCCTGTCGCGACCTCGCCCGCCGCTTCGGATCGGGGGAGACGGCAGTCGACGCGCTCGCGGGAATCGACCTCGACTTCCCCCGCGGGCGACTGAACGCGATCGTGGGGCCCTCCGGCTCGGGCAAGTCCACCCTGATGCATCTGCTCGCCGGTTTGGACCGCCCCACCGGTGGACGCGCCTGGGTGGACGGGGTCGAGGTCGGTGGTCTGGATGACAAGGGGCTGACGGAGCTCCGCCGGTGGAAGCTCGGCTTCATCTTCCAGTTCTTCAACCTGGTGCCGGTGCTGAGCGCCGCGGAGAACGTGGCACTGCCGCTGCGGATCGCCGGCGCCGACCCCGACCCCTTCTGGATCGGGGAGTTGCTGGGGATGGTCGGGCTCGCCGACCGCGCCGAGCACCGACCTTCCGAGCTCTCGGGCGGCCAGCAACAGCGGGTGGCAATCGCCCGGGCCCTGGTTTCGAAACCGGCGGTCGTCTTCGCAGACGAGCCCACTGGCAACCTGGACTCCGGCTCGTCCACCAATGTCTTGGACCTCCTCCGCGACTCGGTCGATCGCCTCGATCAGACGGTGGTGATGGTGACCCACGACCCGCGGGTCGCCTCCTACGCCAACCGCGTCGTCGTTCTCACCGACGGCAAGGTCTCCGCCGACCGCGAGGTCAGCGGTGAGGACGAGGTGATCGAGCTGATGCGGGAGCTCTGAGCCCCGTGGTCGGTGCCGATGCCTCGACGCGTGTTCGCGCTCGGGCCAGCGCTGGAAGCGGCTGATGCTGCGGGTTGCCCTGCGCGGCCTCGCCACCCGCAAGCTCAGAGGCGCCCTGACGGCCCTCGCGATCCTGGTTGGCGTGGCGATGATCGCCGGGACGCTGATCCTGCGCGACTCGGTCAACAACTCCTTCGATGACATCTTCGCCGAGGCCAACGCAGGGGTGGATGTCAGCGTCCGGGCGAAGACGGAGACGGAGGGGGGCTTCGACCTGCCCGAGGCAGGCACCGCGCTGTCCGCGGGCCTGGTACCGAAGATAGAAGCGGTAGACGGGGTGGAGCAGGCGAGCGGAACGATCGGCGATGTGATCTCGATCGCGATCCTCGACGAGAACGGTGATCGGATCGGGCCGCCCCAGGGTGGCCCTCCACAGATCGCAAACAGCGTCCAGCCGCCGCCGTTCAGCCCCTTCACCTATACCTCGGGGGAGCCGCCCTCCGCCGACGATGAGGTTGCGATCGACTCGATCACCGCGGAGGAGGAGTGCTATGAGGTCGGCCAGGAGATTCCGGTCGCGGGCTCCGAGGGCCTGCGTCGTTACACGCTCTCAGGGATTGCCCGGTTCGGAAGCGGCGTCCCGCTCGGCGGGGCCAGCCTGGCGGTATTCACCGTCTCAGAGGCACAGGCGATCACCGACAAGCGCGGTGAGTTCGACGAGATCTCGGTGGAGGCGGCCTCGGGAGTCGATCCCCTCGAGCTGCGCGACCGGCTGCGATCCGCGCTTCCCTCCTCGGCAGAGGTCAAGACCGGGGAGGAGCTCGCGGCCGATGACTCGGCCGAGATCAAGGATGGCTTCGGCTTCCTCACCACGGCGCTGCTGATCTTCGCCGGGATCGCGGTCTTCGTCGGCGCCTTTCTCATCTTCAACACCTTCTCGATTACCGTCGCCCAGCGAAAGCGCGAGCTGGGGATGCTGCGGACGCTCGGCGCATCTTCGAGGCAGGTGCTCGCCAGCGTCATCGTCGAGGCGCTGGTCATCGGGGTGCTCGCATCGGGCGTGGGCCTGCTCGCCGGACTGGGCTTCGTCAAGCTGATCCTCGCCCTGTTCGAGCTGGGCGGCTTCGAGCTGCCGCAGTCGGGCACGCCGATCAGCGGCA
>JBPCOO010000366.1:0-4765 GCA_051000155.1 Solirubrobacterales bacterium
ATCGCCCAAGCGGTCACCGGGCTCGTGATCCTAATAGCAGCCGGGGTGCTCTTCTGGTTCATGATCAAGGCGCTGGCGCGAATCCAGATGCCCGAGGGACCCGGCTAGGCGAACGCGCGACGGCCTAAGCCTCCGACGCCGGGCAAATCAACCGGTAGTCGCACCAGGAGCAGCTCTCGAACTCCGGCGTCGGCTCGAAGTCCTGGCTGCCGACGCCCTCGGCGACGTCCAACACGATCCTCCTGACCCGGTCGAGGTCGGCCGGATCACCGGCGACGGTCACCTTCTCGTCATCGAGCACGTACCAGTAGCTGCCGTCGGCGGCCTCGATCCCCCAGTCATCAGCCACCGCCAACCGGTAGAGGGCTATCTGGACATCGTCGTCCAATTCCTCCCGCCGCTTGGCCGGCCCGGTCTTGTAGTCGATCAGCTCGTAGCTGCCGTCGGGATGGCGGTCGACTCGGTCGATCCGTCCGCGGACGTTGTGGCCGCCGATGTCGAAGGAGAAGCCACGCTCGAGCCAGACCGGAGAAGCCGAGCCGCCGGCGTGGCGCTCGTGGTAGCGGGCGAGCGCGGCGACGGCGCGATCACGGTATTGGAGCTCGTCGTCGGAGAAGCCGAATCCTCCCCGGCGCCATCCCGCCTCGAACAGATCCAGCAGACGCTTGATCCCTCCTTCCTCGCTTGCGGCCTCGCGTATCTCCTCGGAGTGGAACGCCTGGAGCACGTTGTGGATGAGGATGCCGAAACGGAGGTTGATGGTCGGCTCCTGCGGAATCGCGAACACCCGCGCGAACTTGTACTTGAGCGGACAGGTTCGGTAGAGGTCCACGTCGGAGGCCGAGAGCCCGATGCCGCCGCCACGCTTGGGGATGAACGCCTCCAGTCCGGGCTCGGTGCGACTCGCCAACTGGGACCGTCGGCGCTCCTGCTCGCCGCGCTCGGTGACGATGAACTCATCGAGGCTCGACCGCTCCAGCTCCGCGATCTGCTCGGGCGTCGCCACCCGTCGCAGCAACTCGTTGAGCCCGTCGAGCGCTTCCCGCTCCGGCTCCCCCCCGGGGCGCTGGATCAGGGCAGCCAGCTTCAACAGCTCATAGAACCGCGCCACCGCGCGGTTGACGTCCTCGGGAGTGTCGAGTCGCATCTCCGACAGCGCCGCACCCGCCCGCCAAGAGGCTTCCAACACCTCGTCGCGGATCATCCGGTAGGTGGAATGGAGACCTTCCGCGGGCCCGAACAGCTCCTCGGCGTGGGTCTCCTCATCCAGCTCGAGCGCCCCCCGGACGGTCTCGTAGACGGTCGAGGGCTGCGCCGCCGACCCCCCCGACTGCTCGGGGTAGGAGAGGACCAGCATCGAACGTGCTCGGCCGGCGGCGAGGTAGCCGCGACGAGCCTCGAGCGCCTCGCTGACGTCGGCGCCGGCCGGCGGTAGCTGACCCCGGATCAGCTCCTCCGGAATCCAGTCGGCGCTGGCGGCGCTCTCGCGGAAGGCGCCACGCTCGAGCCCGACCAGATAGACCCGCTCGAACTCCATCGCTTTGACCTGGTCGGCGTCGGCCAGCAGGACGAACTCCGCCGGCGATCCCTCCAGCGGCGTGCTGAACCGCCGCCCCGCCTCCGCCACCGCGGCCAGGTAGGCGACGAACTCACGGGTGGAGCCGTCGGGCCTGCGTTGCGACCAGCTCGCCGCCAGCTCGGCCAGCCGCGCCAGGTTGACCAGGCGCTCGGCCGTCTCGGGGCTGGCGCCGAAGAGCCCGTGGCGACGGAATCCGACCCGTTCGATCAGGCGCCGGACGAAGGCATCGGGGCGGAGCGTCTCCATCGCCGCGGCCGCCGCGCGATAGAGCTTGAGGAAGGCGCGAATTCGGTCGCGGGAGGGCGGTGGTAGCTGCGGACTCTCGAGCGCCGCCTCGACCGCTCCGATCATGTCGAGCTTGCGGCGGCGGGCGATGGTGGTGCAGCGCGCCAGGTCGACCGATTGCAGCTCGACCGGGGGGCGGATCAGCGCCCGCACCACCGCGGCCGCGTCGGTCGGGTCGGCCAGGGCCCGGAGCCAGGCGAGCGCGTCGCGGACCTCGGCCCGGTGGAAGAACTCGGCCGATCCCGCGCTGCGAAAGGGAACCCCCCGCTCCTCCAACGCGCCCGCGACCAACCTCCCCCCGCGACCCTGGCGGGGGGCGACGACGCAGATCTCCTCGGGTGCGGTCTCCCCGGCGGCGAGCACCCGCTCGATCTCCCGGGCGACCGCCTGCGCCTCGGCCCGCTCGTTGGCGCAGCGCCACATGCGAACGCTGTCGTCCGACCACGCCTCCTCGACCTCGACGGGCTCGACCAACTCGAGCGGATCGAGCTCGCGGTAGCTCTCGGAGACCAGGCCGCAGATCGCCGTGCGCGCCGACTGGATGCCCTCGGTGCCGCGGTAGGGCGCGTCGAGGTGGATCAGCTCCGCCGAGGGGAAGGCTTCCAGGAACTGGGCGGTCGCCCGCTCGGCGCAGGCGAGGAAGCTGCCAAGGCCCTGGTCGACGTCGGCGGTGGCGAAGACGTTGCCGTGGGAGCCGATCATCCCCACCAACTCCCCCGGGACTCCGGCGGCATCCTCAAGCTCGTCGACCATCAGGCTGGGAAAGCGAGACGCGAGCGCTGCGGCGACGTCGGCGTGGCCGCGAAGTAGGGCCGTCAGCTCCCCCAGCAGCTCGGCTCGGTCGATCGAACCGCGCTCGCGCATGATCGAGTCGTGGGCCTCGAACAGGTCGGCGAACTCGAGCTCCTTGCGGGCTTCCTCCCGCGGCGCCCGCCCCTCCGCCTCGCGCTCCCGCCGCCGGGCCAGCTCGCGTAGATCTACCGGGCCGATCCCCTCGCGCTTGAGCAACTCGATCCGCTCCAGCAGGCGGGTGAGCAGGCCGGCGGGATTACCGCGAATCTCATGTCGGCGGAGCGGGAGCTCGCCCTGCCGATCGAGCATCACCGCCAACTGATCAGCCGGAGAAGCGACCTCGAAGAACGGGTCCAGCCCCGCCTCCAACGAGTACTCGCGCAGCAACCGCTCCGCCAGGCCCTCCCAAGTCTCGACCCAGACCTCATGCCGACCGGCGCCGCCGGTGGCTTCCACCCTCGCCTTCAGCTCGGTTCGTCCGGCCAGCGTACGGCAGCAGACGAGCACCGCCCCCGGATCAACCCCCGCCCCCTCCAGCCGGTGCAAGCGCCGGACGATGGCCTCGGTACGGCCCGACCCCGCCCCTCCGATTACCAGCGCGGCGCCGGAGCGATGGGAGACAGCGCGCTCCAGAGCCTGATCAACGTCGCCGAGCGTGTCCACACCGAGACGTTAGCGGGGACGGCCTACGATGGTGGGGATGGAATCGATCGATTGGCTCGAGCTATGTCGTCGCTGCGTCACGCGCCAGCGCGAGCTGTTCGCGGCGACCCTCGGGATCGCCGAGCGCACGGTCTATGAAGGCCGCGGCGAGGGCGGGGACATGACCCTGGAGCTGGATCGACGCTGCGAGGACGTGATCTTCGATGAGCTCGAGGCCTTGGCGGACGAGGGTGCCTCGCTGTTGGCGGTCAGCGAGGAGCGCGGCGAGCTCACCCTTGGCAAAGGAGAGCCGACGGCCCGGGTGGTGATCGACCCGATCGACGGCTCGCTCAACGCCCGCCGCACGATCCCCTCCTTTTCGACTTCGATCGCGGTGGCGTCGGGTGAGACGATGGACGCGGTCGACTTCGGTTTCGTCTACGACTTCGGCGCCGACGAGGAGTTCGCCGCCACACGGGGAGAGGGTGCGACCGTCAACGGTCGGCCGATCCCACGGGAGCTGCCCGACACCGGCCTGGAGATCGTCGGGCTCGAGTCGGCCGATCCCAAGTGGGTGATGGGCCCGATCGCCTCGCTCGAGGGAAACGCCTACCGGCTGCGGGTGGTCGGCTCGATCGCGATCACGCTCTGCTACGTCGCCGCCGGCCGCTTCGACGCGATGTTGAGCGCGCGTCCCTGCCGCTCGGTCGATGCGGCCGCCGCACAGCTCCTGGTCCGCGAGTGCGGCGGCGCGGTCGAGATCGCGGGGTTGGGCCTCGAAGGCGCCCCGCTGGATCTCAGCTCCCGCTATCCGATCGCGGCGGCCCGGCGGGCCGAACATCTCCAGACGGTCGTGGACGCGCAGTCGGCCTCGCCGGCCTTCGCGCAGTGAGCCGGCTGGTCGATTGGGAGCTGGCGCGCTCGATCGCCGAGCGGATCGCCGGTGACGGGGACGCGGAGCCGAAGACCGAAGGGCCGGCGCTGGATGAGGTGGAGGCGGGCGCCCGGGAGGCGGTGCTCTCCTACACCGGCCTCGAACTGGAGGAGAGTCCCCCGGCGGCCGAGTGGGTGAGCCGGCGGGAGTGGATCGAGATCAACCTCGCCGGGCTGCGGGCCTCCCTGGAGCTGGTGGAGGAGCGCTTCGGAGGGATGCTCGCCCTGCCGGGGCCGGCACGGGGGGTGATGGAGGCGGTCGTCTCCAAGTTGACCGCGACAGAGATCGGCGGGCTTGTCGGCTTCGCCTCAACCAAGGTCCTTGGCCAGTACGAATACCCCCTATTGGGAGGTAAGCGGGATCCGAGGCTGCTGTTCGTTGGCGAGAACATCGACGCCGCCCACCACGCCCTGGATGCCGACGCCGAGACGCTGCTGCGCTGGATCGCGCTGCACGAATGCACCCACTCGGTGCACTTTTCCTCCGCGCCGTGGCTACGCACGCACCTGGGTGCCAACGCTCGCGGGCTGATC
>JBPCOO010000273.1:0-2590 GCA_051000155.1 Solirubrobacterales bacterium
ATCGACGATGAGGGCTTCTGCTGGTTCGCGCCGATCGGCGGTTGGGATCCGCAGATCCTGGTGGGACAAAGGGTCGTGGTCGCAGGTCGCGGGGGTGAGGTCCCGGGCGTGCTCGGCAAGAAGCCGATTCACTTGCTGAAGGAGGAGCAGCGCAAGGACGTGACCAAGATCGAGGACATGCACATCGACATCGGCGCCGCCGACTCCGAGGAGGCGCGCGAGCTCGTCAGCGTCGGTGATCCCGCCGTGATCGCCGCCGAGCCGCTGGAGCTGCCAAACGGACGGCTGGCCTCGCGCTCGCTCGACAATCGCCTTGGCTCCTACGTCGCTCTCGAGGTTGCCCGGCGGGTGAGCGAAGGCGAGGGGATAGCTGCGACCGTCGCCGGTGTCGCCGCGGTCCAGGAGGAGATCACGATGGCGGGCTCGAAGACGACGGCGTTCGCGGTGGAGCCGGACTGCGCGGTCGCCGTCGACGTCACCCACGCCACCGACGCGCCGGGGATCGACAAGAAGGAGAACGGCGACCACGCACTCGGCTCCGGTGCGGTGATCGGTCGTGGCTCGACGCTCTCACCCGGGGTCACGGATATCTTGATCGAGACCGCGGAGGCGGAGGGAATAGACCACACTCTGGAAGCCTCCGGCCGGTTCACCGGCACCGACGCCGATGCGCTCCAGCTCACCCGCGCCGGGATCGCCACCGGACTGGTTTCGATCCCGCTCCGCTACATGCACTCGACCGTGGAGCTGGCCCAGCTCTCCGACGTCGAGGCGGTGGTCGAGCTATTGGTTGCGTTTGCGGGTCGGTTGGACGCCGGGATTGACTTCACCCGGTAGGCGCGCCCTGTAGGCGAGCGCCGTTGTGGCTCAGTGCGCCTCGTCGCCGGCGTGGGCCGGTGGCCGGCTCTCCTCGGCCAGTGAGGTGATCTCCAGTGGCCCGCGGGAGGCGTTCTCGAGCACTTCTCCCGCCTCGTCTCCGGAGCGGGCATACAGCTCCACCAGCAGGTGAATGGTGATCTTGTCCTCGTCGTGCTTGTGAAAGCGGACGTGGGTGAAGAACTCGCGGGTGCCGGCGTCCCCGAACGCCCCGTAGGTGAGGCTGTCGGGGGCTTCGGGTCCGGAGCAGACCTCGACCTGCTCCTGCTCGACGGTGACGGTGCAGCTCGCGACCCATGGGGTGCCGGCTACCAACCTCTCCCAGCGGTTTCCAACCGGTGCGACGCGACCGTCCTCGACCGTCAGGTGGGGCTGGTCGTGCATGCAGTCGAGGCACTGCACGACGGACTCCTGAATCTCATCGATCCGCTCGTCGGGTGCTCCGGTATCCGGGTCGATCCGCAGGATCGCGTCGTAGTGGACCTGTGCTTCGAGCCTCTGCGACCAGCAGCGGTAGCAACGGAGCCAAGCGCTGTTCTCCACACCGGGTTCGGACATCTACGCCCATTGTGACGGGTGGGCCGCATCGGGCACCGAGCGGTCCGAGGTTGGTGCGGGCGGGATTGCGGGACGGGCACCGCCGCGTGCCGCCTCTGCGGACGCATCCGTGTCGAGGGCGCGGGCAGGGGGTTGCGAAGTTGTGTCGATCCTTGGCAAACCCGGCTCGGCGTCGCGCGGGCTCAGGCGCGTTGGTCGTCGGCGCGTCGACCTTGCTGTCGACCCGCCGCGATCCGCGCCCGGGTGGCTTCCCCGTGGCGCTTGGAGGCGACGTAGATGATCGCCCAGAAGATCGCCACGATCACGAAGGCAAAGCTCCACCAACCGCCGCCCGCCACCAGCACGATCGGGAAGGCAATTAGCGCAATCAGGACGATGACGCCCGCCAACAGAGTGAAGCCGCGCTGGATCTGGGCGCCGGCCATCCCCAGACGGCGATGGTTTGACTGTCCCTCCATCGCCCGGGTTCGCAGGTCCGACGCCCGCGCTACGCCGGCTGAGCCTCGCGGTTGGGCTCCGCGACCAGCTCGGCGATGTCGGTCATGATCGCGTTCAGCTCGAAGTCCTTGGGGGTGTAGATCCGCTCGACGCCCGCCTCGCGTAGCTGGGCCTCGTCAGCCGGGGGGATAATCCCGCCGACGATCACCGGCGCGGTGACCCCGGCCTCCCGCATCAACTCGACCACGCGGGGGATCAGCTCCAGATGAGAGCCCGAGAGGATCGACATCCCGACCACGTCCACATCCTCCTGGTTGGCGGAGGAAGCGATCTCCTCGGGAGTCAGGCGGATGCCCTGGTAGATGACCTCCATCCCGACGTCCTTGGCGCGGACGGCGATCTGCTCGGCGCCGTTGGAGTGTCCGTCGAGGCCGGGCTTGGCGACCAGGATCTTCGGCGGGTGGCCGATCGCCTCGGCGGCCTTTCGGACCGCGGCCCGCGCCTCGGCGAGCAGGTCCGGATCGCCGCCGGTGGCGGAGCCGTCAACGCCGGTGGGACCGCGGTAGGCGCCGAAGACATCGCGCAGGGTCTGGGACCACTCGCCGGTGGTCGCGCCCGCCTTCGCCGCCGCGATCGTCGGCTCCATCAGGTTGGCTGATTCGTCAGCGGCCGCCTCGGCGAGCTGCGCCAGCGCGCGCTCGACCGCGGCGCCGTCGCG
>JBPCOO010000051.1:0-7291 GCA_051000155.1 Solirubrobacterales bacterium
TCGAACATGAACTTCCGCAACCGCAGCATCGCCTGGCCCATCTCCCGGCTCTGGGTGATGTCGCCGCTGGCGGCGGAGGAGGCGACGATGTCGCGCACGAGCGCGTCGATCCGCTCCGATCCGGTCGCTCCCAGCATCTCGATCTCGGCGGTGGGAAGATCCGCGTCGGTGAGGATCCCGGCACGGACGGCGTCGTCGATGTCGTGGTTGATGTAGGCGACGCGATCAACCAGGCGTACCACCTTCCCCTCGAGCGTCTCGGGCTTGACCGGGCCGGTGTGATGGAGGATGCCGTCGCGAACCTGCCGGGTGAGGTTGAGCCCGCGGCCCTCGCGCTCCAGCCGCTCGACCAGCCGTAGCGAGTGCTCGTTATGGCGAAAACCGGCCCCACCCCGTTGTTTGAGCGCGTGGTCGAGCACCTCCTCGCCAATGTGGCCGAACGGCGGGTGCCCGAGATCGTGTCCAAGACCGATCGCCTCGGTCAGGTCCTCGTTCAGCGCCAGCGCACGGGCGGTCGTCCGCGCGATGAAGCAGGTCTCGAGCGTGTGCGTCAGCCGAGTCCGGTAGTGATCCCCCTCGGGGGCGATGAAGACCTGTGTCTTGTGCTTGAGCCGCCGGAATGCCTTGCAATGGGCGATTCTGTCGCGGTCGCGCTGAAAGGGCGTCCGCACCGGGCTATCGGGCTCTGGCGCGGGGCGGTCCGCCGGGTAAGAACGCTGGGCCCCCCCGGCGAGAAACGCCTCTTCCCAATCGTTGACGCGCTCCTGCAGCGAGCGCTGGGCGGGTCCATCCTCCTTCCCGGTCGCAGTCTTGGTAGAGCTCCTCACGCTGCCGATGATAGTTCGGCCTCGGAGACCTACGGGACCGTCGGAGCCATCGCGACCCGCGAGCGAGGTCGCAGGCCGACCGGCGAAGGTCCGATGACCCGTCCAGAGGCCGGGTCCACGACGCTTGGCGCCAGCCGCTTCGCCGTCCGCCCCGGGGGTCAGCGGGCCTTCGCCGGTCGGCCCCCGCCACTGACTCCGCGAGTCCATAGCTTCTGCCTACACGCCGCGGAGTTGGACATGCGCGTGGTGGGCGAGGGTGTCGGAGATCGCACGCTCGGCCGCCCTCAGCGTCCCGGGGCCGGCCGCCGGCAGCTCCGCCATCGGCTTGCCGATCGCGGCGACCAGGAACTCGTGCACCCGGTGGTCGATCGGGAAGCCCCCGCCCTCGCAGTTGGCGCAGACCACCCCTCCGGCGGCACCGCTGAAGGCGGCGATCCCCTCCCGCTCCCCGCAGCGCGCGCAGCCCCCCAACTCGGGTGCGAATCCCGCCGCCAGGGCGAGTTTTATCCGGAAGGCGAGCGCCGCCGCGTGGGAGGTCGGGTCGGGGCCGTTGGGCTGGAGGCCGCGCGCGTCCAGCAGCGCCAGGTAGCGGCAGAGCAGGTTGTAGCCGGGGAGGTTGGGCTCGCTGGAGTCGAGCAGCCGCAATACCGCGTCGCAGGCGCGCGCGGCCGAGCCGATCGCCTCCCCATCGGAGCGCAGGCGCGGATAGCCGTCGACCGTCTCCGCCCCGGTGACCGTCAGCAGCTCACTGCGGCCCTCATGCAGCATCAGCTCCAGTCGGAAGAAGGGCTCCAGTCGACCCCCGAAGCGGGTCTTCGGTCGGCGCGAGCCCTTGGCGATCGCGTTGACGCGGCCCCGGTCGGCGGTGTAGAGGTGAAGGATGCGGTCGGCCTCGCCGAAGCGGATGCTTCGCAGCACTACACCCTCGGTCTTAACCGTGCCGGCCATCAATCACAGATTGAAGCGGAGGGCGGACGGCGTCGGTCGCTCAGCTCACCGCGTCGCGAATCGCCTCGGCGGTGACGGTCGCCGCCAGCGTGCCCACCTGCATCAGGGTGGCGGGATCGTGGCCGGCGGCGGGCTCGCCCGAGGCGAGCGCGAAGACGACGTCACCGTCGAAGGGGGTGAAGACCGGATCGACCGCGCGGGCGATTCCAGCGCTCGCCATCCGAGCCAGCTTGCTGGCTTCGACCTTGTCGAGAGCGGCGTCGGTGCAGAGGCAGACCAGCGTGGTCGCCTGGAGCTCGTCGTCGCCACCCCCGGGTCGACCGCCGCCGGGTTCGACGATGCCGTCGGCAACTATCCGGGAGCTGGTCCTCCCGTCGGGATCACGGACGCCGGCGAGGACGGAGCCGTCAGCCGCGAGTACGTCGCCGGTGGCATTGACGGCCGAGATCGCGGCGACGATGTGCCCGCCTCCCGTGCGCGCGGAGGCAAAGCCGACGCCGCCGGGGCTCGCCATCTCCCGACCGAGCACCTTGCCGACCGCCGCCCCTGCCGCGGCGCCGACACGCCCCGTCTTCGGTCGACCTCCGACCGCGGCCTCGCAGGCGGCCATTCCCTGCTCGGGTCCCGGTCTCACCGACCCGTCTCCTGCCATCAGGTCGTAGATCACCGCGGCGGGCACCAGTGGCACCAGCCCACCCGGCGTCCGGTAGCCGCGCCCCTGACGCTCACACCATCGTGCGACGCCGTCGGCGGCCGCCAGTCCGTAGGCACTGCCGCCGGTGAGCAGGACCGCGGTCGCCTCCCGGGGATTGCTCAGCGGGCCGACGATCTCGGTCTCGCGCGAGCCCGGCCCACCGCCGCGGACATCGACACCGCAGCGCGTGCCCCGGGGCGGCAGCACGACTGTGCATCCGGTCTCGGCCTCCGCGTCGGTCCAATGGCCGACGAGAAAGTCGGCGGGAAGACCGCCCCCGCCGCCGAGCCCGGACCCGGCGGGTGCTTCTCTGCGGGGGTTGCCCGGCTTCGACGCGCCACTCATCTGCTTCGCCGCTTCCGGCGCCGGCGACGGCGCAGCCGGACCTGACAGTTGCCACAGAAGTAGGTGGATCGACCGCCGACGACGATCCGCGAGATCGCCTCGCTACAGCGCGGGCAGGCCTGGCCCTCGCGCGTGTGAACGAGAAACTCCTCCTGCATCGAGCCACGCTCGCCGCGGGCGTCGCGATAGTCGTCGATCGAGGAGCCGCCATTGGCGATCCCCAGCTCGAGCGCGGCGACGATCCCGTCCCGCAGCTCCTCCCAGTGGGGCTCCCTCATCGACCCCGCGGGCGAGAGCGGGTGGAGGCGCGCGCGATGCAGCGCCTCGTCGGCGTAGATGTTGCCGATCCCCGCGATCCCCTTCTGGTTGAGCAGGAACGACTTCAACGGCGTCGTCCGGCCCTGGGCGATGCGGCCGATCAGCTCCGGAGTCAGCTCGCCGCCGAGCGGCTCGACCCCCAGTCGCTTATCGAGGTATGGCCCCAGCTCGTGTGCCTCCAAGATGGTGCCGTTGCCGAAGCGGCGAGCATCGGTGAACTCGATCGTGCGGGCGTCGGAGAGTTGGAGGACGGCGCGCAAATGGGCGCGGCGAGGTGGGCTCTCGTGGAGCCGTTCGCCGCCCAGCCTGCGCTCGGAGACGACGATGTTGCCGGTCATCCGCAGGTGCATCACCAGGGTGGCGCCGTCCTCGAGGCCGACCAACAGGTACTTCCCCCGGCGCCCTACCGACGCGATCCGCCTCCCCTCCAGCCTGGCCGCGATCTCAGCCGGCGCATCGGGACGCGTCCAACGCTCGTCGAGTATCTCGACCCCCTCGATCCCCCGGCCGACCACCTCTGGTTCGAGCTGGCGACGGATGGTCTCAACCTCAGGAAGCTCCGGCACGGCCCCAGCTTTTCATGAAGCGGGTTTGCGAGGTCAACCCCGCCCTCGCCCAAGTACCGCGTCGACGGCCCGCACGTCAACCTCCAGCCGAGCCGGGGGTCAGCGGGCCCGTCCCGATGGCCCCTGCCCTACAACCTCGCCCGCGGATGCGCCTCGAAGTAGACCTCCTTGATCCGGTCGGCGCTGACGTGAGTGTAGATCTGGGTGGTGGCGACATCGGCGTGGCCCAGCATCTCCTGGACCGAGCGCAGGTCGCAACCCCCACTGAGCAGGTGGGTGGCGAAGCTGTGGCGAAGCGTGTGCGGGCTCATCTTCCGGTCGAGCCCGGCCGAGCGAGCCCGGCCCTGGATGATCTTGTAGAGACCCTGTCGGGTGAGCCCTCCTCCGCGCTGATTCAAAAACAGCGCGCGCTCGTCGCCCCCGCCCGAGGCCAGCTCCGGGCGGCCGGAGTGCAGATAGCGGTCGATCGCAGCAGACGCCTCCCTGCCGAGGGGCACGACCCGCTCCTTCGAGCCCTTGCCGTAGGCGCGGAGAAAGTTGCGCTCGGTGTCGACGCTGCCGACCTCCAGACCGGTCGTTTCGGAGGCTCGCAACCCGCAGCCGTACATCACCTCCAGGATCGCCCGGTCGCGGAGGTCGGCGGGATCGGCACCGCTCACCGAATCCAGCAGCTTCTTGACTTCCCCGTAGGCGAGCACCTTCGGCAGCCGCTTCCCCTTGCGCGGCGGGCGCAGGTTTGCGGTCGGGTCGGTGTCGATCATCTCAGCGCGACGAAGGTGCCGGTAGAAGCTGCGAAGGCAAGCCGTCTTCCGGTTGAGGGTCGCGGCGGAGGCGGGAGCGCGATCGTCGCCGTCGCCCTCCGCGAGGGAGCCGATGAAGTCCGCCAGCCCGTCGGGGCCGACGTCGGTCGGGGTCGATCCCCGCTCGGCCAGGAAGGCGCCGAGCTGCAGCAGGTCGGTCCGGTAGGCGGCGAGGGTATTGCGGGCGAGGCCGCGCTCGAACTCGAGGTAGGCGAGGAAGTCGAGCACCAGCGCCTCGAAGTTCGCGCCGGGTGCGGATGGCGGGGATGGGGGGGTCGCGACGGCCACGTCGGTCCGATTCTCCGGAGCGTCCAGCCCCCCTCCCGGTGCAAGTGGGCACCCGGCGGGACCGCGTGAGGCGGCCCGGCCACGGCGAGCGACGAGAACCTCCCGGCAACCGGCAACAACTCGTCGTTCGGCTGGAGGGCTCGTCTCGGCCGGCGGCCGGTCGCCTATCGATCGCCGAGGGCGCGCGCGGCCAGCAGCGCCCCGGCGGCGAGCGGCGAAGCGAAGAACAGCGGGTCCTCCTGCAAATCCCGGCCCATGGTCCGCCGAGGGAGCCCACTCCCTCCGTACTCGTCGAGCTCGACGGCCACCCGCTCGAGGCGATGGCCGGAAGCCGAGATGCGCTCGAGCGCGACTTCGCTTGACACCTCGAGCCCCTCCGGCCAGAGCGGAGCCACCGGTTCCGGAACCGCCACCGTGACCGGCGCCAGCACCAACTCCAGCACGCTGCGGGTGTGGTGGCTGATGCCGAGGTGTCTCGGGCGCGGATCCCCGGCTGACATCCTCGGCGCCACGATCGGCTCCAGTCCCAGCGCGAGGGCGGCGTGAGAGGCGTCGAGAGCGGCCATCCCGCCATGGCCGTAGCGACTCTCCGAGCCGAGGATCCCCGGCCCCGGGCCAACCACCGCGGCATCCCAGCCAAGCTTCTCCGCCGCCGCGTGGATGGCCCCGGGAAGGCTGATCGCCTCGCGCTCGGTCCCGTAGGCGGGTCCGGCACTGATGTGGTCGCAGAGCAGATCCCGGCGCCGGAGCTCCCCGACGTCGCGGGAGAGGGCGCCGGGTAGCGCGCCGCCCGCCGCCTGGACGAAGCCCACCCGCAGGGCGCCCTCGCGAGCCGCCGCCCAGCACAGCGGCGCTAGCTGGCCGTGCAGCGAGATCACCGCCACCGGCATCCGCCGAGCGGGCCGCCCCGGCGCGTCCACCGGCAACTCGACCGGGTCAACCGGGTACTGGAGCGAGCTGTAGTTGAGCTTGATCACGTGCACGCCCTCGGGCGGATCGCCCGCTTGCAGTCCGCGGGTGAGGTTGACGTGGACGATGTCGAAGCCGCCCGAACCGAGCCCGAGGTCCGCGGCGGCGACGTTGCAGATGACCTCGTCACCCTGCTCGCACCGGCCGACCAATCCCTCGTCCGCCCATGCGCGGCGCCGCTCGCCTTCGATCTCGACCTCGAGCGGGTCGAGCGAGCGCACCACGCCCCGCCGGAGCTTCAGCACGCCGCCGCCTCGTCAACCAGCCGCGTGCATACCTCGAGCATTCTCTCCAAGTCCGCGTGCGCGACCGACTCCGAGGGAGTGTGGTTATCGGTAGTTCCGTTGGCGAGCAGAACCGCATCGAACCCCTTGGCGCGCAGAGCGTTGGCGTCGGAGCCGCCACCGCTGATCACACGGTGGGGCTCGACCCCGCATGCACTCAACGCCCGCTCGGCGAGCGCAACCGTCTCCGACCGGCGGGGGAGGCGATACCCACGGAACAGCTCCCTCACCTCGACATCGACGTTGCACCCGCTCTCCCCCGCGGCCCAGGTGCAGGCGTCTATGGTTCGCTCCAGTACCTCCTGAGCGCGCTCGGGGGAAACGCTCCGCACCTCGCCTTCCACCCGGCAGCTACCAGGGACGACGTTTAGCGCGGAACCCCCCTCGACCGTGCCGACGTTGGCGGTGGTCTCAGAATCGAGCCGTCCGAGATCCATCGCCGCGATCGCGGCCGCCGCGGCCTCGATCGCGCTGTGTCCGGCCTCCGGGCGGATGCCGGCGTGGGCCTCAACTCCGGAGAAGGTGGCGCTGAACTGCTTATAGGTGGGGGCGGCCTCGATGATCTCGCCGATCGGGGTGGCGTGATCGAGCACGTAGCCCCGCTCGGCACGAAGGCCCGAGAGGTCGAAGGCGTGCGCGCCTCGAAGGCCATCCTCCTCGGCCGGGGTCAGCAGCAGCTCGATCCCGACGGCGGGGCGCCGCTCCGCCTCGGACGTGGCGATCGCCAGCTCCACCAGCACCGCCACCGCAGCTTTGTTGTCGGCGCCGAGGATCGTCTCCCCCGCACTGCGGTAGACGCCATCGGATTCGATCACCTCGATCGGCTCTGCATGCGGGACCGTGTCGAGATGGGCGCAGAACATCAGGTAGTCCTCGCCATTCCCCGGCACCCTCGCCAGCAGGTTGCCGCAGCCCGCCCTCGCCTCCGCGGCCTTCTCATCCTCGCTCACCTCGATCCCCGCCGCCTCGAGCTCGTGGATAACCGCATCGGCGACCGCGCGCTCGTCCCCTGTGATGCTGGGCGTCTCGCAGAGCCGGATGAATCTCTGCAGGAGACGCTCGGACACGCCTCCAAGATAGGGAAGGCCCGATCGGGAGGCGACCCGGCGGGAACGACCCGCCGGCACCGGATCCCGAGGCTTCGCATTTCGTGTCATAATGGGTGACACGGAATGTCGGCTCGTCCCCCCGCACCGCCCAGACCCAAGCGCGCCTACCGGATGCGGCGGCGGGCCGAGGGCGTCGAGCGGAC
>JBPCOO010000103.1:0-4889 GCA_051000155.1 Solirubrobacterales bacterium
CGGTCGAGCTCGCCGTGGGCGATCGTGGTCGGCACTCGGATCCGCTCGACCCCCTCGAACACGTTCTTGCGCATCTGAGAGTTGGCGCTCTCGTAGCCCGGCGCGTCGACCCAGGCCTGAACCATCGCGGCGGCATCCTCGACCGGGACGTTCTCCGGCTTGCCCACCACCGTTCGCAGCATCCGTCTCCGCGCACCCTCGCTCCGCACCAGCCCCAGCAGCGCCGGCTTCATCAGCTTCGCCAAGCCGCGGATGTTGACCGCCTGTGGTCCCAGCGGTCGCCGCCACAGCCCGGCCGGGGAGATCAGGCAGAGCGATCTGGCCCGGTCGTGCTTGGCCAGCTCGAGCGCGAGCCAACCGCCGAGCGAGTTGCCGGCGACGTGGGGGCGCTCCACGCCGAGCGCCGAGCAGAAGTCCGCGATCTTCCGAGCGAGCGCCGCGGCGCTCGCCGGCTCGTCGTCGCACAGCGCCGTCGAGTCGCCGAAGCCGGGTATGTCGATCGCGATCACGTCCCGATGGGGGGTGAGCGTCCCGAGTTGCGGTTCCCAGATTCCCCGAGTTCCCCCGAGGCCGTGGATCAAGAGCAGAGGCTCTCCCTCGCCCGAGCGGAGGTAGGCGATCCCGTCCAGCTTTTCAGCCATCTCGCACCACCTCGAACTCCGCCGTCAGCTCGTCTCCGTCGGGCGCCGGCGTCCCCAGCACCACCCGCCAGGATCCGGGTTTCGCGCCTTTTGGAACCTCGACCCTCACCGGAGGACCCGTCTCGCCCGCGCCCGCCTCGTAGGCAATCTGAATCACGGCGCGGTCGGGCTCGCTGACCTGCTCGAAGGCGCCGCCGACCTCGCGTTCGAGCGCGTAACCGGCGCCGTAGGTGAAGGGGTCGGTGCTCTCGTTTACCACTCGAGCGGCGATCGTCTCCCCCGGCGCCGCCTTCGTCGGCTCCAGCTCGATCGAGAGCCCGTCCGACCCCTCACCCGCGCCTGGCTCCGGGGCCTCATCCTCATCGCCGCAGCCGCCGAGGGCGATCGCTGCCATCAGCGTGGCCAGCAGCACTCGGCATAGGGGACTCGGGGGGGCGAACGGGGGCACCATCCGATTATCGCAATGCGTTCCCCCGGCGGTCGCCATCACAGCCGGTCGCCATCACAGCCGGCAAGCTTCCGCGGGGGAGCCGGCTACTCGGTCGTGGCATGTACGTTCGGACCCACCAGGGTCCCAGCCTCCGACACTCGGCGCCTGCCCGGTCGGACGTTTACCGGACGTAGGGTCTAGCTTCAGGTCGATGAAGCTCCCGTTCATCGTCGCGACGACCTGTGTCGCGCTGCTGGCGCTCCTGATCTGCGCTCCGGGCGCCCCCGCGGCGGAGAACCCGGCGGGTCAGCCCCCCTTCGGTGCCGAGCCGCTGGCTCCGCTGGAGCAGATCCGCGACCGCGACCGCGATGTCGAGGGGTTCGCGTTCACGGCTGCCGAGGCGATAGCGATCGCCGACGCGAACGACACTATCCGGGCCGAGCGCCAGGAGTCACCGCTGATGCGTGCCCGAGCCTTCACCCGCGGCACAGACCGCTGGCAGATCTCATACTTCGCTCCGGGAGGCAAGGAGGTCGCCCAAGCGGTCGTTAGCGATCCCGGTGGTGAGGTGATCGAGGCCTACCGCGACCAACAGGTCGAGGTCAAGCTCGCGCGCGGCTACGAGGACGCGGTCGCCGGCAACGTAAACGAAGCCTGGATCTGGATTCCCCTCTGCCTGGCGTTCTTTCTCCCCTTCTTCGATCCCAAACGCCCCCTCCGCCTCCTGCACCTGGACCTGCTGGTGCTGCTCGGCTTCTCGGTCTCGCAGTTCTTCTTCCAAAAGGGCGAGATCGTGGCATCGGTCCCACTCGTCTACCCGGTCCTGGGCTACCTGTTCGTGCGGACGCTCTGGGCGGGATTCAGGCCCCGCGAGGGATCCGGCCCCCTGATCCCGATCGCGCCGGTTCGATTGCTCGCATGGGGAGCCGTTGCGCTGGCGGCATTCAGGATCGGCTTCAACCTCGTCGACTCGCAGGTGATCGACATCGGCTTTGCGGGCGTGGTAGGCGCCGATCGGATCAGCTCCGGGGAGGGGATCTACGACGGTCGCTTCACTCCCCTGATCGACCGCGGCGATTCCTACGGTCCGTTCAACTACCTGCTCTACGTGCCGTTTGAGGCGATTTTTCCCTACGGCGGCGGGTTGGAGCCCCTGCCCGCCGCCCACGCGCTGGCGATCACCTTCGATCTGGCGGTCGTCGGCCTGCTGCTGCTGGCCGGTCGGCGCCTGCGCCCGGGTGGCGAGGGCCGGGCCCTCGGCATCGCCCTCGCCTACGCCTGGCTCGCCTATCCCTACACCCTCTACGCGCTCAACGCCAACGGCAACGACGCGGTGGTCGCGGCGTTCGTGCTGGGAGCACTGCTGCTGGTGGGCAGGCCCGTCTGGAGCGGGATCGTGCTGGCGCTCGGGGCCGCCGCCAAGTTCGGGCCGCTGGCGCTCGCGCCGCTGCTCGCGGCCGGGAGGGGAGCGCGGCGCCGGCGGAGCGCGGTCGCCTTCGGCGCCCCGTTCGTTTTGGTCTGGCTGGTGGTGCTGTTGCCGCTCCTACCCGACGGCGGCTTTGGTGAGTTCTACGACCGCACCTTCGGCTACCAGGCCTCGCGCGGCTCCCCGTTCAGCATCTGGGGACTAGAGCCGTCGCTCGAGTGGCTCCAAGAGCTTGCCCGCGGGTTCGCGATCGCCCTCGGGGCCGCGCTCTTCTTCCTGCCGCGCCGCCGCGATCTCACTCAGCTTGCCGCCCTCGCCGCGGCCATCCTGCTGGCGACCCAGGTCGGCTCCGAGCACTGGTTCTACTTCTTCATCGTCTGGTGGGCCCCGCTGGTGCTACTGGTCGCCTTCGCTCCCCACGAGCGGGTGGCGGGGCGGGACGGCGCATGGGGTGAGGATGACCGCGACGAGGGCGGGTCCTCGGCGGACTCGCTCACCGACGGATCGTCGTCCGGAGCTTCCCCAGCGTCGGCGAGCTGACCTCGATCTCGTCGCCGTCCTCCAGCCAGACGCGCGGTCTGCGGACGCTGCCGACGCCCGCGGGCGTTCCCGTCGAGACGATGTCGCCGACCTCGAGGCTGGTGACCCGGGAGAGGTGGGCGACCAGCTCCGGTACCGAGTGGATCAGATCCGCGGTGGAGGAGTCCTGCATCGTTTCGCCGTTGAGATCGAGGCGCAGCTCGATCGCATTGGCGGACGGAGCCTCGGAGGTTGGTAGTAGCCACGGGCCGCACGGGGCCGAGCCGGCGAAAACCTTTCCGGGAATCCACTGCGGAGTCTGGAACTGGAGGTCGCGGGCGGAGAGGTCGTTGAGCAGGGTGTAGCCGGCGACGTGGCCGAGCGCCTCGTCGGCGTCGACGTCCGCGCCCCGCCTGCCGATGACGAAGGCGACCTCGGCCTCGTAGTCGACCTTCTCGCTCGCGTCCGGGAGCGTGACCTCGGCGCCGGGCGCCGCCAGGGCGTTCGAGAACTTGGCGAAGAAGGTCGGCACCTCCGGCGGTTCCTGGCCCGCCTCTTCGGCGTGGGCGCCGTAGTTGAGGCCGATGCAGATGATCTTCTGCGGATCGGTGATCGGAGGGAGCAGGGTGACTTCGCTCACCGGCCCGAGGGGCTCGCCGCCGACGGCCGCCTCGATCAGGTCATCGGGTGCGTAGCGCTCGAGCGCCGCTCGCAAGCCCTCGGGGTGGGCGGGAGTCCGGTGCCAGTCCTCCCGCAGCATCGGCTTGGGGGTGCCGAGCGCGCGCCAGAGGTCGACCACCTCGTCGTCCGGGTTGACGGCCGCGGCTCGCGGTCCCTCGTCGGTCAGATAGCTGATCAGTCGCATCTTGGGTGCCTACCCGTTGGGCCGTGTCATAATCCGCGCCCCAGGATCGACCAGATCCACCATGGGGGCGTAGCTCAGTTGGTTAGAGCGCCGGCCTGTCACGCCGGAGGCCGCGGGTTCGAGTCCCGTCGCTCCCGTCAGATGCGATCTGGCGGCGAGTGGACGCGCCTGACGCCACCCGGCTCGCTCCTGTCCCGGTGGACTGTCGCTGCGCCGGGCGCCGCCAGCCACGCCCACTCGCTCGCCAGATCAACATCTGAGGCGGCTCCTGCGTCCGCGCCTGATCGCCTCCCACGCTCGCCGGAGGAGTGGACACTGTCGCTGCGCCGCGGACCCGCGACGCATGGACTTCTGAGGAACTATACGGGCATCAGACGTCCTCGCGTCGAGCGGACGCCGACCATTCTTCCCGGGGCTGCTTGACGCGAATGGCCGGCCTGCGCGACGTCAATACGGTCGGGGCTGCGCTGTCGCGTCGACCTATCCGCCGCCTGCGGCCTTGGGCGCGGTCGGGTCGTCCGCCTCCTCACCCAGTCCCTCGCGGGCGAGGTACTCCTCGATCAGCATCGGGTTCTCGCGGGCGCGGTCGACCACGGTCAGCAGATCAGAGGCGGTCGCGACCTCCTCGACCTGCTCGCGGATGAACCACTGCATGAACTGCTCGCCCTGGTAGTCGCCCTCCTCGCGGGCCTTGCCGGCCAGCGCGTTGATCTGCTCGCTCACCCGCCGCTCCTGCTCCAACCCGAGTTTCACCGGCTCGACGATGTTGGCGAACTCGGTCCGTGGCGCCTCGGTGCGGGGGATCCGCACCTCCATATCGGCGTCCATCAGATACTGGATCAGCATCATCGCGTGGTTACGCTCCTCGAGCGCCTGGCGATAGTAGAAGGCGGCCAGCCGGGGCAGGGTCTGGGAGTCGTAGGACACCGCGATCGCGACGTACTGCTGGTGAGCGGCAAACTCATGGCCTACCTGCTCAACCAGTAGCTCCGCAAAGGTCTTTGAATC
>JBPCOO010000112.1:0-5975 GCA_051000155.1 Solirubrobacterales bacterium
ACCCCCATGATCACCATGATCGCGTTGGTCTGGGAGAGGACGCCGTAGAGCCCGACCCCGAACAGCAGGCCGGCGACCGCGAGCACGATCGGCAGGCTGATCATGAGCCCCCCTCCTCGCCGGCGGAGCCCTCGGAGCCGCGCAGCTCGGCCGGGCTGCGCCGGTTCTCGCCCGGGACCGGCCGATCGAGCCGGCCGCCCTGGCGGGCCATCATCGTCCCGCCGACCATCGCGAACAGGATCGCCACCCCCGCGAGCAGGAAGGTGAACATCGACCGGCCCATGATCTCGTAGCCGATCGCCTGGATGTCCACCGCTCCCGGCTCGGGCACCGTGGCCCAGCCGGTGCCGATGACGAGCGCCGCCAGACCTACCCCCGCGACGCCGCTGACGGTCCCCGCCAAGCGCTTCTGGTGGGTCATGTCCATCCCGACCCAGCCACCCGGATCGGCCATGAACATGACCATGAAGAAGACCATGATCACCATCTCCCCGGCCATCATCAGGATCATCAGCACCCCGAGGAACTCGGCCGCCAGCGCGAGGAAGATCAGCCCCTCGATGGCGAGCGAGCCCATCAGCAGCAGGCCGGCCCGCGCCATCGAGTCGGTGCTGAAGACGAAGTAGCCGGTGGCAACCATCAGCGCCGCGGCGGGCCAGAAGACGAGGGCTAGGGCGAGTCCGTCCATCAGCTCATCACCGGTAAAAGAACAGTGTGACGAGGCCGGCCCAGGCGATCGCTCCGATCGCCAGCGGGATTGCCGCCTTCCAGGCGAACGAGAGCAGCGCTTCGATCTCGAACCGGGGTACCTTCCGGCCCGCCCAGAGCATCAGTGCGGCGACTCCGAGGGTCTTCACCGGCATCCAGGCCCACTCCGGCAAGAGCGGCCCGTACCAGCCGCCGAGGAACAGCGCCGAGGTCATCCCGGCGGCGGCGAGGATCAGGACCTTCTGCGCCAGCGAGAGGATCGCCGCATGGGCACCGCTGAAGTGGGCGAAAGCACCGCCGCCGAGCTCGCCCTCGGCCTGGGGCAGGTCGAAGGGCCGGATATAGGCGACGGCCATGACCGCCGGAACGAACAGCGCAAACGCGAGCGGCTGGGCGACGGCCATCGGCACCGCCGCCTGGACCTCGACGATGTAGGTGGGCCGCAGCGAGGCCGCCGGAGTCCCCGCGGCGGTCACCGCCATCACGATCGGCATCTCGTAGGCCAACATCAGCGCGAGGAAGCGAAAGCCGCCGACCACCGAGAGCGCCTGTCCCGAGCCCCAGCCGGCCATCAGGATCGCCGGGGTGACGTAGGCGAGCGCGGCGCTGAACATGATCGCGCCGGTGTTGAGGTCGATCCCGAGGAACCCGGGGCTCCAGGGGACCATCGCCAGCGCCAGGACGGCGGAGGCGAGCAGCAGGGGGGGAGCGAGGTGGTAGAGCCAGGAGTCGATCGCGTAGGGACGGGAGATCGGCCGCCTCAGTAGCGCCCCGGCGCGCCGCAGCTCCATCGCCGGCGCCGGACGGCGTCCGGCGACCAGTTGCTCGATCGCCATCAGCGCCAACGTGCCGACCGAGACCACCCCCGCCAGCCCGGCGATCGTCCACCAGCTCATCGTCCGAGCTCCCAGGGGCTCGGATCGAAGGAGGCGACGGCGAGCAGGCTGCGGGCGAGCTCGTAGCCGGTCGCGGCCTCCTCGATCAGCCCGGCGAGCGCTCCCCGCTGGAGCGCAACGGCCTCCCCGGCGGAGGGGTGGGGGGCGATCCTGCCGCGAGGCCCCTCGACTGGACCCTCGCCCAGCGGCAGCTCGCCGGCTTCGCGCGCGAGGTCGGCCAGCTCCAGCGCGCGCCGGGCCTCGGTGGCCCGCAGGCGGGCGCGTGCCCACGCATCGCCCTCGGTGACGAGGACGGGCTCGAAGCCGAGCTGCCCGTAGGCGGGGTCGGTGGAGCGCGCGTCGAGGGCGAGCCCGGAGGCACGGGCCACCGGGCCCGTGATGGCGAGCTCCCGGCAGCGGGACGCCTCGACCCTGGCGATGCCGTCCATCCGCCGCCGGGCGGCATCGCTCTCACCGAAGGCCTTGAGCGCTCCGTCCAGCTCCGCGACCGTGCCGTCGCTGAGCGCGGCGCCGACCTCCACGAGCGGTGCGGCGTGAGCTTCGATTAAGCCCCCGGCCGCCAGGCTGAGCTCCTCCGCGGCCTCCGCCCAGCCGATCAGCTCGCACAGGCGCGCCAGCCACAGCGAGTGGCCCAGCGCGCGTTCGAGCTCGGTCGCGATCAGGTGGTGGGTCCCGCCGACACGCCCGCCGGTGGGATTGGCCCGGTCGCGAGCGAGCGCCCACTCGGAGGCGCGGCGCGCGAACGGATCGGGCAGCGGGCCCTCGCCCTCCAAGGCGGTGGTCAGCTCGAGGCCGCAGACGACGTCTCCGTCGAGGGTTAGCGCCAGCCGCAGACCGGCCGGCAGTGGACCGGAGAGGGGGCCGATCACCGCCTCGGCGTCCTCCATCACCAGCCCGTCATCGCTCGGATCCCCCGTGACGGCCATCATGTCGCCGTGATCCCCGCCCTCGTCCTCCTCGTCCTCTCCGTGGTCAGCCTCGGCGGTGAGCTGCAGCAACTCCTTCACCGGCAGCCCACCGAGCGGCGCCCCGGCTAGCAACTGGTGGGAGCCGCCGAGCCGGTCAAGGGTTTCGCGCAGCGGCTCGGCGAACCCCTCCGGCAGGCGCTCGGCCGTCACCAGGGTATCCGCGCGGTGGGGGGATGTGACCGGATCGAAGCCGAGCTCTCGCAAGTCGGTCCCGACCGCGGCCCAGGTCGCCGGATCCGGGCAGACGATCGCCCGGAGGAGGGGGGGAGCCAGGGTCACTGCCATTCGAGCGCTCCCTCCTTCCAGGCGTAGACGATCCCCAGCCCGAGAATGGTGAGGAAGAAGCCGATCTCGGCGAACGCGAACCAGCCGAGCGACTTGAACACCACGGCCCACGGATACATGTAGGCCATCTCCATGTCGAAGGCGATGAACAGCAGCGCGAAGGTGTAGTAGCGGACGTGGTAGCGGGGCCAGTCGGGATCCCGGTTCTGCCGGTAGACGATCTGCTTGCTTCGGCCCACCGCCAGCGCGATCAAGGCGCCGGCGAACAGGGCCGTTCCGAGGCCCACCACGAAGAACAGCTCGAGCGCCATCAGCGCCTGCTCACCAGACGGTCGATCGCCTCCAGCAGCTCCTCGGTGCGCTCGTCGCGAAGATCGCCCTCGGCGCCGATCACGCACTTGCGAGCGTGGTCGGAGACCAGCTCGACCGCGACCCGATCGAGCGCGCTCTGGATCGCGCTCACCTGCGCCAGCACGTCAATGCAGTACCGCTCCTCTTCGACCATCCGCCCGACCCCCCGCACCTGCCCCTCGATCCGGCTGAGGCGGTTGGCGAGCTTTCCCTTGTCGCCGGCGTAGGCGGGTCGATCGCTCACGCCACACCTCCGGTGGAGACGGAGGGCGGGGGATCATCGGTCGCGGTCCGCCGCGGTTGCCAGCGCCGCAGCCGGTTGGCGTTGCCGACCACCGAGAGCGAGCTCAGCGCCATCGCCGCCGCCGCGATCATCGGGCTGAGCTGGAGCCCGAAGGCCGGGTAGAGCGCTCCGGCCGCGATCGGGATCCCGATCGCGTTGTAGCCGAAGGCGAAGACGAGGTTTTGCCGGATGTTGCGAATCGTCGCCCGGCTCAGCTCGAGTCCGTCGGCGATACCGCCGAGGCGGCCCGAGACCAGGGTCAGATCGGCGGCCTCGATCGCCACGTCGGTCCCGGTGCCGATCGCGATCCCGACGTCGGCTTGGGCCAAGGCGGGAGCGTCGTTGATGCCGTCGCCGACCATCGCGACCCGTCGCCCGCCCGCCTGCAGCTCGGCGATGGACTCGGCCTTCTGCCCGGGCAGGACCTCGGCGATCACCCGGTCGATCCCGACCTCGGCGGCGATCGCGCCGGCGGTGTGGCTGCTGTCCCCGGTGATCATCACCACCTCGATACCCGCCCGCCTCAGCCTCGATACCGCGGCCCGCGAGGAGGGCTTCGGCTCATCGGCAACGGCCAGCACGCCGACCGGCTCGCCGTCGATGGCGACGAGCATCGCGGTCTTCGCCTCGCGCTCGAGCCGCTCGGTCGCGGGAGCCAGGGGAGTTGTGTCGACACCGCGACCGGTGAGCAGCCGGGAGGTCCCGACCAGCACCTCGTGTCCGTCCACGCGAGCCTCGAGGCCGCCGCCGGTGATCGAGTCGAACCGCTCGGTCGGCGGGAGCTCCAATCCCCGTCCCTCCGCCGCCTCGATGATCGCGGAGGCGATCGGATGCTCGGAGGAAGCCTCGGCGGCGGCGGCGACCCGAAGCAGCTCCTCCTCGCGAAGCTCGCCGAGCGTCTCGAGGTCGGTCAGCGTCGGCCGACCCTCGGTGATGGTCCCGGTCTTGTCCACCGCGACCACCTCGATCTCGTGCGCGCGCTCCAGCGCCTCGGCCGAGCGGATCAGGATTCCGTTCTGGGCGCCCTTGCCGGTGCCGACCATGACCGAGAGCGGCGTGGCGAGTCCCAGCGCGCAGGGGCAGGCGATCACCAGCACCGAGACAGCGGTGATCAGGGCGAAGGTGAGCCGCGGGTCGGGTCCGAGTAGGAGCCAGGCAGCGAAGGCGAGGGCGGCGATCGCGATCACGGCGGGGACGAAGACGCCGGCGACCCGGTCGGCCAGGCGCTGGATCGGAGCCTTGGATCCTTGGGCCTGCTCGACCAGGGCGATTATCTGGGCCAGCATCGTCTCGCTCCCGACCGCGGTGGCGCGGAAGCGGAGGGTGCCGGTGCCGTTGACGGTGGCGCCGATCACCTCGTCGCCGAGGACCTTCTCCACCGGCAATGGCTCGCCTGAGACCATCGACTCGTCCACCGCGGAGGAGCCACCGGTGACCTCGCCGTCGACCGGGATCCGCTCGCCCGGTCGGACCGCGAGCACGTCGCCCCGACGGACCTCCTCGATCGGGATCTCGATCGTCTCACCGTCCCGCTCCACCCGAGCCTCGCGCGGCTGCATCCCGACCAGCTCGCGGATCGCCTTGCCGGTGCCGATTCGCGCTCGTGCCTCGAGTAGCCGGCCGAGCAGGATCAGGGTGATGATCACGCCGGCCGCCTCGTAGTAGACCGCCCGCAGGTCCGATGGCAGCAGGCCGGGGGCGATCGTGACCAGGAGGCTGTAGCCGAAGGCGGCGGCGGTGCCGATCGCGATCAGGCTGTTCATCTCCGGCGCGCCGCGAAAGAGCGCTCGCCAGCCGGTTTCGTGGATCGGCCGGCCGACGTAGAAGAAGACCGGCGCGATCAGCGCCAGCTGGACCCAAGGGTCGAGCAGGAGCCCGGGCACCCAATCGGCCTCGAACAGCTCGGAGGCCATCATCGCCACCAGCACGGGGAGGGTGAGGAGGGCGCCGATGGCCGTGCGCCACTTGAGGTCTCGCAGCTCCCGCTGCCGCTCCAGGTCCTCCTGGCGCTCGCCGGCCGCCGTCGCCTCCCGGTGCTCGTGGGCCTCGTAGCCCGCCTCGGCGACCGCGCGCTCGAGCTGCTCGATTGCGGTCCGGCCGGGATCGAAGCCGACGACCGCGCGCTCGACCCCGAAGTTCACCTCGGCCCGCTCGACTCCCACCACGTCTTCGAGCGCCCCCTCGACGCTCCGGGCGCAGCCGGCGCAGTGCATTCCGCGGACATCGAGCGTCACTGAGGTACCGTAGTCGGCGTTCGCGGCGAGGTGGGAGGACGAATCGGGCGTAGTGGCGGTAGATCCGGACATGGCAACCACCGTATCACATACCTAGGGGGGGTATAAGTCCAAGCCCGCTCAGCCCGGCGAGGCTGAGTCCACCCCTCACCTCGTCGCCCCCTCCAGCTCGTTGATGCGCTTGACGGCGCTCCGTAGGTCGTGCGGTGACCTCGCCCTTCGCCTTCACCGTACTAACGCAGTGTGGGCC